>JALFBO010000070.1 GCA_022772105.1 Erysipelotrichaceae bacterium
ATATGTGCGTTGGCCCTGTAGCTCAGCTGGATAGAGCAACTGCCTTCTAAGCCGTAGGTCAGGTGTTCGAATCACCTCAGGGTCACCATATATGAATTGAAACGTAATGTTAACATTACGTTTTTTTTGTCTTTTAATAGAAAACAAATCAATCAAAAGTGTATGTAAATTATTGTATATAGAAAAATAATGGATATTTTTAGTTTTTTTATTTTTTACAAGTAACTATAACTGTTAGAAAAAAGGAGGAAAACAAAATGAAAAAAAGCAAATTATTTTTATTAGCTTTATTAGTTGTATCTTTTACTTCTTGTGGCGCAAAAGTTGTTTCAACGAGTAATCCAACAAGTTTTACTTCAAGTGATACGTCAAGTTCTACACCAAGTAGTGGTACAAGTATAATAACATCCGAAGTAAGTAGTACGTCGGTTACAACTACTTCTGTGTCTACAATTGATTTGCCTTTACCAACTGATGTACCTTATTATGAAGTTTCATTCGCTGGTTTAGAAAATTTTGGGAATGATGAAAAGATTGATGATGTTATTTCAAATTATTTAGTTAAAAATGATTTGATATATCGTGTTTCTGGAAAAATTGTAAGAAGCACCGCAGAAGGACAAAAGATTAGATTGGGTAGTAGTATATTAGGTGGTAGCCTCACCTTAAAATGTAAACGCTATGTTGATATTCGTGCCGTTGTTATTTATGGTAATGTTTATTCAAGAGATCCTAGTACTTCTGTTTCAGTAAGTGCTGAATATAATGGACATAAAGAGACTATTACGCAAACATTTATAGAAGCTGGTGAACCTTATAAATTTGTTTTTGAAAACAAAATTGAAGCCAAAGAATTTACTATCTCTACTTCTGAAAAGAAACATAGATTAGAGATTACGAGAATTGGTCTATATGCTGGACCATCTAGTATAATTGAAAAAGGACCTGAAGAAACTAAAGTTTATGAGTCAGATTTTGAATTAACAAACGGACAGGTTACTGATGTAGATATCGATTATGGGGGATATTTGAAATCAACTAGAAATGAAAATTTCACAATTGATGTTATGAATAATTTCCAAGGTACTAGAAAATTACCACATGAAAATAAATCAAAAATTTTAGTTGTTCCAGTAGATTTTACTGATTATAGGGCAGATGATAAATTAGAAGGTGGAGCAGCAGGAGCTAGAGAAATAATCGCAAAATCATTCTTTGGTACTAGTGAGGATACTGGATGGGAATCTTTAAAAACATATTATGAAAAAACTTCCTATGGAGCATTAACTTTTGAAGGTGCTGTTACTGATTGGTATCATGCTGAATATTCAACAAAAGAATTTTCTCAAATTAAAGCATATGGTAGATATGCCGAAGCATTCCAACCAACCTGGAAATTATTAGACGAGATTACAGAATGGTGCATAGATACATTATGTATGGACCTAAAAGAATACGATACAAACAACGACGGTTATATTGATGGAATTTGGATGGTTTATTCATGTCCTCAACAATATAATGGTGATTCTGATAATTTCTGGGCATATACTTTCTCTAATTATAACAATTACATCGATGATGATGGTAATTTCTTAGGAAAGCCAAATACAGATCCTATTTCTTTCTGTTATGCATGGGCTTCTTATAACTTCTTATTTGAAGGAGGTTATGATAAACCTGACTTACATACATTCATTCACGAAACAGGCCATATGTTAGGCTTAGATGACTACTATGATTATGATGGAGTAAGTGGAGTTGCTGGTGACGTTGATATGATGGATTATAACATTGGTGACCACAATGCATTCTCAAAATATTTGATGAACTGGACTTCACCATATGTTCTTGATGGAACAAAAGATAAAGTTGAAATCGTGTTAAGACCATTTGAATCTTTTGGTGATTTCATTTTATTAAGAGATACAACTTGGAATAAATCAGTATTTGATGAATATATTTTAATCGAATATTATACTCCAACAGGATTGAATGAAATAGACGTCGATGGCTATGGTGATTTCAAAAATGCAACATATACTAATCCTGGTGTTAAGATGTGGCACGTTGATTCTAGATATGCATGCCAAAAAACAGCAATGGATGGAAAAACAGTAGTATTCCAAGGCTATGTTGATAAATGGGAAGATACAGATGAGTATTACTACGATTACTTTGTACCAGCTTCTAATACAGGCTCTCGTTCAATTGATGTAGAAACATTAGAAGGTGGATCAGACTTTAGATTAATATCATTGATTCAAGCTGATAAATCTAATTCATTTGCATCTGAAAATTATGGTGTAAAGGTTGGTAAAGATAGCAATTTATTCCACACAGGTGATACATTTACTTTACAAGATTACGCTTTATGTTTTGAAAAAGATCCAAATACTAATAATGCTATATTCAATGATGGAACTACATTACCATATAAAGTGGAAATTGGTGAAATGACCGCTGAAGGGGTTAAAATCATCATTACAAAACTATAAGATTTTTAAAGAGTTGAAGAAATTTGCATTGAAAGCTTTTCTTATCAACTCTTTTTTTATTGAATTTTCTTTGAAAAATAAAAAAAGCATAATAAATTATAAAACAAGTATATTTTCTTAACAAATCTTTATATATGTTTTAAGTAGGGTAAATATCAAATTGAAAATATATAAAATATAAAATTTCTTTTAATTTTCTACACAAATTAATAATTTCTAGGTAAGAAAAATATAAATATATTTGAAAAATAGGCAATTGTGAATTATTATATAAATATAAGAGTAATCTTATCTTTTTGAAATTTATCAAAAAGGGAAATATGAGGGAAGTTATGATAGAACTATTAGATAACATTATCGATTATGCAATTTCAAGAAAAGCAACTGATATTCATTTAAAAGCTAATGAATATCCAACTATTAGAGTCAATACTCAAATTGAATTGCTTGATAACACACAAAAAATCACCAAAGATATGATGATTATGATTTTTAGCAATTTTACCCAAAGAAATACTATTGCTCAACAATTTGATAAAGTTGGCTCTGTCGACTGTTCATACCGTAATAGAGCAGGATACTATCGTTTGAATTTCTATAAATCAGAAAATGGCATCGCTTTATCTTTAAGAATTTTACCAAGAAGAATTCCAAATTTTGATGATTTACATTTACCTGCTTCACTTAAGGAATGCGTAAATTATCATTCTGGTTTAATTCTTTTAACTGGTGCTACTTCAAATGGTAAATCAACCACTATTGCATCAATTTTGGATTTAATTAATAAAACAAAGAAAAAACATATTATCACTATTGAAGATCCAATTGAATACCATTACGATAAAGGATTATCACTTGTTTCTCAAAGAGAAATCGGTACTGACTGCTCTTCTTTTGCGGAAGCTTTAAGAAGTGCATTAAGACAAGACCCTGATGTTATTTTAGTTGGTGAGATGAGAGATAAAGAAACAGTTGAAATCGCTTTAACAGCAGCTGAAACTGGTCACTTAGTTTTCTCAACTCTTCACACATCTTCAACAAGTTCGACAGTAGAAAGAATTCTTTCATATTTTGAAGCTAATCAACAAACACTCATCGCATCCAAATTAGCGGATCATTGCAAAGCAATTATTACTCAACAATTGATACCATCTAAAAAAGGTGGAATGGTTCCTGCTGTGGAAGTTTTAACGCAAATTCCATCTATTCAAAACTTGATAAGAGAAGGAAAATGTCACCAAATCTATTCTATGATTCAAATTTCATCTAAGGCAGGAATGCAAACTTTAGAAGAAGCTTTGGTCAATTTAATTAGAGATGGTTACATCGATGAAGAAACTGCCAAAGCAAGAGCTAATAATAAGACTGCATTTGATTCATACATGGCAGGTATAAAAAGAAGATAATGATTAATAAAAAATTATCTCCATTACTTTTAGAAATGGAGGAACTTGTAAATAAACAAGATGAAGAAGAATTCCTTTTCTTTATCAATAACTATCAAGAAGAATTGCTAAAGGAAGATCCTGTATCATTCATTTCTTTTCATGTCGACTTTTATGCTCTTAAGGATGATATTAACAAGACTTTAGAAGTGGTCAATTATTATAAAAACGCCCCTTATATTTCAATGGAAGTTGAGGATATGCTCAACGAACTTAAGAATAAACTTGAACGCTATAGAGATTCGCAAAACAAGGGACAAAAAACTAAATCTAATGATGAATTAGAAAAAGAATTATTTTCAAACAATGAAAACGCTATTGCATCCTCTTTAACATATTTATCAAAACAAAATATAAGAATGTATATTCCTCTTTTAAAAAAATTTCTAATTTCTTCAGATGTTGTTTATAAATATAAAACATTAGTTTTATTCATGCTTGTTGAACAAAAGATTGATGAAGAAATTGATGTATATAAAGATGGTTTAATTTACACAATAACTCCTTCTTTACTAGAACTTCCTTTTGATACTTATGAATACCAATTGTGCAAAGAAGAAATTGAAAAAACAAGTGATGATAACTCGATAAAAAACATTGCAGTTGAACTATTAAATACAGTCCAAATTAAAGAATATCCTTCTTCTTTTGTGGATATGGACAACATCCAACTGATGAAAGATATATTTATTCAAATGGCTATATCTTATCTTGACCCTACCAAAAAGGATATGGATGAAAAAGTAATTCGTTCTATATCAACTAAGCACGCTATTACAAGTGAAAGTGTGAAAGAAATCATACAAGAACTTAATGAGGCGATAATTAAATAGGAGACGATTTTAGTCTCTTTTTCTTTTATTTATATCATTATAGGCCATGAAGAAAAATCATATAAAGATATTTGCTCTTCGTATCTTTATAATAATATTAAAATATTATTGTAAAGGTTTGAAATTTCATATATAATACTATCGCTGAATTTTTTTAGGAGGACCATAAAATGGAGAAAAAAATTGAAAAAAATGAATTAGACATTGTCGTCACTGTTACTGTAAATGGTGATGAATGGAAAAAAGCACAAAACAAAGAATTTAATAAAAGAGCAAGTAAAGTAGTTATTAAAGGTTTTAGACCTGGTAAAGCTCCAGCTCATTTAATTAAAGCAAGCATCAATCAAGGTGATGTTATTAACGACGCAATTTTCACAGTTGTTAATAAAGCTTATCAAGAAGCTCTTGATGAAAACAAATTCTATGTTTTCACACAACCAAAATTAAATGTTACAAAAGTTAATGCTGATGAACTTGAAGCAACAGTTTCTTTCTGCTTACCACCTGAAATTACTTTAGGAGAATATAAAAAACTAGGTATTGCTAAGGAAGAAGCAGTCGTTACAGATGATGATGTTAATGCTTATTTAGAAAATTTAAGAAAAGAACATGCAGTTATGCAAGTTAAAGAAGATGCTGCAGCTTTAGGTGATAGCGTTGTTATCGACTTTAAAGGTTACATCAATGATGAAGCTTTTGAAGGAGGAGAAGCAAAAGGCTATGAATTAGAACTTGGCTCAAATATGTTTATTCCAGGATTTGAAGATCAACTAGTAGGCATTAAAGCAGGTGAAGCAAGAACTGTAAATGTTAAATTCCCAGAAAACTACGTTGAAGAATTAAAAGGAAAGGACGCAAGATTTGAAGTTACATGTTCTGATGTTAAAGTCAAAATCCTTCCAGAATTAAACGATGAATTTGCTGAAGAATTAGAATTAACTGAAGTTACTACATTAGATCAATTAAAAGAATATGGTAAGAAACAACTTCTTTCTCAAAAAGAACAACAAGTTGCAAATAAACAAATCGAAGACATTGTTAATAAAGCAGTCGATAATGCAAGCGTTAAATTACCAACAGCAATTGTAGAAGAAGAAGCTGCTGCTATGTTAGCTCAAATGAAAAAGCAAATCGAAGATGCTGGATTAAAATATGAAGATTACATTGCAATTAACAAATTAGATGAAGCAACATTACAAGCTCAAAGATTAGATGAAGCAAGAAAAAATTTAAAATCAATGCTTGTTGTTGAAAAGATTATTGCATTAGAAAAATTAGAAGTTACACCTGAAATGGTTGACGCTAAATATGCTGAATTAGCATCTCAATATGGAATGAAAGTAGAAGATGTTAAGAAAGCACTTGAACCAAATAAGGCACAATTTGAAAAACAAATTAGAAATTCTTTATTCACAGAATTTATGTTAGCTAATAACTAAAAGGTAAAATTAGTGAAAATATAATTTTACCAAGAAAAGGAGGTAATATTATATGAGTGAAACAATTAACACTTTACCATTATTAGTTACTCGTGGTATTGTCATTTTTCCAGGATGCTCTGTGGCTCTTGATGTTGGAAGATCTTATTCCATTAATGCTGTAAATCTAGCTTTAGCGGATTATGAAGGAAAAATCGTTGTCACTTCGCAAGTAGATCCAATGAAAGAAGACTTTTCATTTGATAGTATTTATCACATCGGTACTTTATGTACTATTTCTCGTGTCCGTGATTCTAAAGGAATGTTAAAAATAAGACTTGTTGGAAATGAAAGAGTAGGTCTTGTTACATTTAATGAACCTGCAAATGAAGGCGCTTGTTATGGATGTGAATATACTCTTGTTCCTTCATTTACATCATCTGAAAAAGAAGAGCAAGATTTAATGGATAATATTATTACCACATTATCTACTTTAGGAAATATGCATTTCCCTCCATCATTAATTAATACCTTACAAAAGGGAATTACGGCTGAAGAATTAACTAATCAATTAGCAAATACTTTCCCATTCTCTTTAGCGGAAAAACAAAATTTATTAGTGGAAACTAATATCGTCGAAAGATTAAAATTCATATTGAAAACTTTAAATGATGTCAAGGGTATTGATGAAGTTGAAAATGATATTAATAAGCGTGTTAGAGATAAAACTGAAAAACAACAAAAAGAATATTTCTTACGCGAAAAACTAAAAGCTACACAAGAAGAATTAGACGAATTAACTGGAAATTCTTCCGAATCTGAAGAACAACAAATTCTTAAGAAGATTGAAAGTGGTATGTATCCTGAAAATGTAGCGAAAAAGATTAAGATTGAACTTAATCGTTATTTGCAAATGCCTTCTGCTTCCATGGAATCTGGTATGTTAAAAACATACATCGATACATTAGTGAACCTTCCTTGGAAGGAAAAGACAGAGGATAATGATTCTTTAGATAATATTCAAAAGGTCCTAGATGAAGATCATTATGGATTAGATGAAGTTAAAGAAAGAATAATTGAATATATTGCTGTCAAAGCTAAAACAAAGTCTTTGAAAGCTCCAATCATCTGTTTATATGGTCCTCCTGGAGTTGGTAAAACATCTTTGGCAAAATCTATTGCTAGAGCTCTTGGAAGAAAATTTGTTAAGGCTTCTTTAGGTGGCCTATATGACGAAGCTGAATTAAGAGGACATAGAAGAACATATGTAGGTGCTATGCCTGGAAAAATAATTAAAGGTATCAATAATGCAAAAGTTACTAACCCTGTCTTTTTATTAGATGAAATTGATAAGATGGCATCTTCTAATAAAGGTGATCCTTCTTCTGCATTGCTAGAAATCCTAGACCCAGAACAAAACAGTGTCTTCCAAGATAATTATCTAGAAGAAACTTATGACTTAAGCAATGTCTTATTTATTGCAACAGCTAACTATTTACAAAATGTTCCCGCTCCTTTACGTGATAGATTAGAGTTGATCGAATTAAATTCATATACTGATGTTGAAAAATTCCATATTGCTAAAGAGCATTTGATTTCTAAACAAGCTCAAATCAATGGATTAACATTAGATCAAATTGAAGTTCCAGATGAAACTATATATGAACTTATTAGATTCTATACACGTGAAGCCGGTGTACGTGAACTTGAAAGATTAATTTCCACATTATGTAGAAAATCAGTCGTGGAATTGATGAGAAATGAAAACTTAGAAAAGGTTATTGTTACTCCTTCTAAAGTAAAAGAATATTTAGGACAAAGAAAATATGAATATTCTAAAAAAGAAAAAGATAATCAAGTGGGTATAGTTACCGGATTAGCTTATACCGAATTTGGTGGCGATATTCTTCCAATTGAAGTAACTTCTTTTGAAGGAAAAGGTGAATTTATCGTTACAGGTAATTTAGGAAATGTGATGAAAGAATCTACCTCAATTGCTTTAGATTATGTCAAAGCAAATGCTACAAAATATCAAATTGACCCAAAATTCTTTGAAAATCATACAATTCATATTCATTGCCCAGAAGGTGCAGTTCCAAAAGATGGTCCTTCTGCTGGTATAGCGATTACTACTGCGATTGTATCTAGTTTAACTGGTAGAAAAGTCTCCTCTTTAGTGGCCATGACTGGAGAAGTTAATTTAAGAGGATTCGCTCTTCCAATTGGTGGACTTAAAGAAAAGACTCTTGCGGCTTTACGTTCTGGAATAAAAACGGTAATTATTCCTAAAGATAATGAAAAAGATTTAGAAAAAATTTCTCCTGAAGTTAAAGATAATTTAAATATTGTCTTGATGAATACAGTAGATGATGCATTAAAAATTGCACTTGTGGACTAAGATATGGTTAATTTTAGAAAGTGTAAATTTATTAAATCCGCTACATCAAAAGATGATTCATTATTCGATTATGACCATATTGTGCTAGTTGGAAGAAGTAATGTTGGGAAATCCACATTAATCAATTCACTTGTCGACAATAAAGGTATGGCCTTTGTTTCAAAAAGACCTGGTCAAACAAAACTTTTGAATTATTTTTTGATAGATGATTCCTTTTATCTAGTTGATGCGCCAGGATATGGATATCGTAAAACTGGAAAAAAAGATGATTTTGATAAGATGATGGATTCTTATTTCTCTTCAAATGAAAGATTACAATTAGTTTTATGGCTCATTGATTCTCGACGCGAATTATCACAAGAAGATTTAGATTTTTATGATTTTTTAGAAGATAATCATATTCCTTCTCTTGTTTGCTTCACTAAAGCCGATAAATTGAATCAATCAGAAAAAGCTAGAACTTTAAAGATGGCAAAAAATCAGCTTAGTGAGTTTGAACATTGTTTTGTTTCTTCTTTTGATGCAAGATCAATTGCTTCTTTAAAAGAGAAGATTATCGTTCACTTAAAATAGTATATTTATTTATGACCTTCCATATATTTATATGGGAGGTTTTTTTGATGCATCCAATAATTGTTAATGACTTTGTATATGGAAAAGAATTCATTGTTGATGTTAAAGAATTAAATGTTAATCTTACGAAGAATTTCGATGTGAAAGTGAAAGGAAAATTAGTTTATGAAAGTGGAGATGAAGATTTTGAAAAGGTAGTTAAATATGATAAAGATATATTTACTAAAGAAATTTACGTGCAAGATATCTCATATGAAATTAACGGTAAAACCTTACTTCTTTCTATACAAATTGGTGAAAAAGAGGAGCCTTCACAATTATCTTTAGATGAGGAGTATGCTTCTCTTTTAAAACGCGATAATGTTGAAGTTATTTCAACAGTTGATGAATTACCAAGTAGTGATATATTAGAAATAGTTGAAGAAGATAATAAAGGTGATAATGAAGAAAAAGATGATGAAGAAGATGATAACAAAGATAAATATAATCAAAATAAAGAAGAATATATAGAAGATATTAAAAGAGAGGATCTTAATAAAGAAGAAAATAATGATGAATCTTCTTTATTTAAAGATGAATACGTTTCTTCATTTTTCTTTTATCGGATTAGGGAAAAAGAAACAGTTAGTGATATAGCCACTAAATTTAAAGTGAATAAAGATACTTTACTTGCAGCAAATCCAAAAAAATCATTTTTACCAAATGAACTCATTTTAATTCCTCGATGAAGGAAAAAATTGAAGAGTTATATTCTATTCATATTACTAAAGAAGAAAAATTAAGTGATAAAGTAACAAAGATATATGATAATGAAAAAAAATATGTATTGAAGGAGCATGAAACTAATCTGAATAATATCTATACGCGTTTATATATGTCGCGTGTAGATTATTTCTTATTGCCTTTAAAAAGTATTAACAATATTTATGTTGAAGAAATAGATGACAAGTTTTATTCATTAAGTGTTTTTGAAGAAGATGAACAAGCAAAAATTGATGATATAAGATTGAGATTTTATATTTTGAGTCTTGCTTCGCTTCATCAAAATAGTACCTATCCTATCAAAGGTAATGATGGATACATAGATCAGCTTATATCTTTCTTAGAAGATAATATTGAAAAGAATATTGTTACCCTAAATACAAGAATGGAACGAATTGAACATCAAGATTACCATGCACCTGGAGAATGGTTTTTTTATGATAATTTTTCTTCTATTATGGAAGGATATAATCTTGCAAAAGCTCATCTTCAAGAAGTAGAAGAATTATTTAAAAAAGTATCTTCCTATTCACTTTGTTTAACATATCAAAATTATGAAATCTCTCACATAATAATTAATAAAGGAAAAATTATTTCTTTAGATAAGATGAACATCGCTCCTTCTTGTTATGATATTTCTGATTTTATATTAAAAACCTATAAAGATAATGTAGATTTTTCATCATTAATTAAGGAATATTTAAATAACTATAAAATGAATGAAGAAGATAAGCATTTATTACTAGTATTGATTCTTAGTCCTTTAATTGAATTTACAAATGATGATCTAGAAGATTTTGAAATGATATACGATAAATTAAAACTGATTGATGTTGTAAAGGAAGTTGAAAAACTTATCCTTTCAACATCTGATTGATGATATAAAGAAGTAATATCATGAATAAAAAGATTTGATTAATAAAAGTGTTACTAAGAATAAACAAAAGTGATTGGTAGAATAAAAGAATTGGTAAACTTATCACTAATTTTTCTTTAACTATAGGAAGTGATGATTTAATTTTATCAAAAATTTTCTTCATAATCTTTAATATAATATATGCAAAGAGAAAGAAAATGTTTCTTTTATTTTGATTTCTTTGTTGACAGAAAGAAAATGAACATTGATAATAATGATATACGTTGAATAAGAAGTTATCTTTTGAATTGTTTCAGAGAGTCCTAGAAGGTGAAAAAGGATACATGAATGAAGATATTGTCGCTTAGGAGTATAAAGGTAATGCTTTCGTTTATCGCGTTAAGATAACTACACGAGGAATTGTTTTTTAGACAATTCAAAAAAAGGTGGAACCACGTTTATTACGTCCTTTATTTAGGACGTTTTTTTATTTAAGGAGGAAGAAAAGATGTTAGATAAAAGATATAATCCCCATGAAATTGAAAAAGGTAAGTATGATACATGGAAAGAAAAGGGATATTTTACAGCAGGAGATAAGACAAAACAAAAGTTTTCTATGGTTATACCTCCTCCAAATGTTACAGGAAAACTTCATTTAGGCCATTCATGGAACACTACCATTCAAGATATTATCGCCCGTTATAAAAGAGCAAAAGGATATGATGTGTTATGGTTACCAGGCATGGACCATGCGGGTATAGCAACACAAGCAAAGGTCGAAGAAAGATTAAGAAAAGAGGGTATTTCTCGTTATGATTTAGGAAGAGAAAAATTCTTAGAAAAAGCTTGGTCTTGGAAAAATGAATATGCTTCCTTAATTCATGAACAATGGAAGATGATGGGCGTTTCTTTAGATTACACTCGTGAAAGATTTACTCTTGATGAAGGACTTAATAAAGCCGTAAAAAAGGTGTTTGTTTCTTTATATAATAAAGGATTAATATATAGAGGAGAAAGAATAATTAACTGGGATCCAGTATTTAAAACAGCATTAAGTAACATCGAAGTTATTCACCAAGATGATCCAGGAAAATTCTATTATTTTAAATATTACATCGAAGGAACTTCTCGTTACTTAGAAGTAGCAACAACAAGACCTGAGACTATGTTTGGTGATGTTTGCGTATGCGTTAACCCAAAAGATGAAAGATATAAGGATGTTGTTGGTAAATATGTTATTAACCCTGCAAATGGGGATAGACTTCCAATTATCGCAGATCGTTATGTTGATATGGAATTTGGAACAGGTGCGATGAAATGTACTCCTGCTCACGATCCTAATGACTTTGTTATTGGACAAAAACATGGCCTTCCTCATCCAATTTGTATGAATGAAGACGCTACGATGAATGAATTATGTGGAAAATATCAAGGACAAGATCGTTTTGTTTGTCGTGAAAACTTAGTAAATGATATTAAAGAGGCGGGAAATCTAATAAAAATAGAAGATATTGTTCACCCAGTGGGTCACTCTGAAAGATCTCATTGTGTAGTGGAACCTTATTTGTCTAAACAATGGTTCGTTAAGATGGATTCTTTAGCACAAGCTTCTTTAGATTTACAAGATAGTGAAGAAAAAATAGAATTTATTCCAGAAAGATTCAATAAGATTTTTACTTCTTGGATGACAAATCCAGAGGATTGGTGTATATCACGTCAATTATGGTGGGGACATAGAATTCCTGCTTATTATCATAAGGTAACAGGTGAAATAGTGGTAAGTGAAGAACCACCAGTTGATAGTGAAAACTATTATCAAGACGAAGATGTTTTAGATACTTGGTTCTCTTCTGCTTTATGGACATTCTCAACATTAGGATGGCCAGAAGAGACCGAAGATTTAAAACGTTACTTCCCATTAGATGTCATGGTTACTGCATATGATATTATTTTCTTCTGGGTTGCAAGAATGATATTCCAAGGATTAGAATTTACTGGAAAACGTCCTTTTGATAAAGTTTTAATCCATGGTTTAATACGTGACGCTCAAGGAAGAAAGATGTCAAAATCGTTAGGCAATGGTATCGATCCTATCGATGTCATTAATAAATATGGTGTTGATGCTTTAAGATATTTCTTAACAACATCAACTTCTCCAGGACTTGATACTAGATATTCAGATGAAAAATTAGAAGCATCCGCTAATTATTTAAATAAAATATGGAATATTTCTCGTTTCATTCTCTTAAATATTGAAGGAGAAGAAAAGGAATATAGTATAAAAGATGAGTTGTTGGATGAACTTGATTTATTTATTTTATCTCGTTTACAAAAAACAATCGAAGCTGTAACTACGAATATGGAAAAATATGATTTTGCTAATGCATCAACTCATTTATACAATTTTGTCTATGATGATTTAGCATCTTCATATTTAGAATTCTGTAAAATTAAATTAAATTCTTCTTCTGTCGAACTTAAGGATAATACTAAAGCTGTACTTCTAAAAGTGTTAAAGAGTATTATACTTATGATTTATCCTTACACTCCTTTTATTGCTGAGGAGATTTATCAACAACTTCCAGGACATAAAGAATCAATTATGTTAGATGCTTATCCTGAAATTGAACAAAAATATATATCACCAAAGGCAGAGGAAAAAGTATTTGACTTAATCAAAATGATTAAGGATATCAGAAACTTTAAAGCAGTGAACGAATTGGCTCCAAATCAAGAAATGGTGCTACGCTTTATCCCATCTAGTGAAGAATTCTCTTTAGATTTATACGCTCCTTATTTAGCAAAATTTGCATTCGCTAAAGATATTGCTCTATGCGATAATGCACAAGGTAATATTATTGTCTATTCTTCTTGTCAAATGATAATTCAAGATAATATTGATAAAGATGAACTTATTAAAAAATTAGATAAAGAAATTGCTCGTCTTCAAAATGAAGTAGCTCGTGGAGAAAAGATGTTATCAAATCCTGGTTTTATTGCTAAAGCTCCACAAGAAAAAATTGAACTAGAAAAGAATAAGCTTGAGTCTTATAAAAAAGAACTTCAACAATATCTTGATAAGAAAAATTGCTTATAATTTTATATACTATTTTTATCCAAGTGTTTTTTCACTTGGATTTTTTTTAGTACTTTTATAACAAAGAAGAAATATAAATTGTAGGAGGTAAAATTTATGAAAGAATTATCATTAGAAGAAACCAAAACCATAGTAGGAGGAGAAGCTCTTGCTTTAGCTACAGTTATGGCTTGTTTAGCAACTGCCATTGTTGCGGTAATTTGCTACAAATTATTTATTTCTACTAAGGGAAGCGGCACTATTCCTGGTGGATGGAAATTTACTTGGAATTAATATGACTAAAATAAAAGATCTTCCTTTAAATGAAAGACCGCGTGAAAAAGGAATCATTTATGGGGTAGAAACATTGAGTGATGGCGAGTTAATCGCCATCATTCTTTCTACTGGCACTAAAAACAAATCAAGCGTTGAACTTGCTAACGAAATTATTTTTCATGCTGGAGGATTAAAAAGATTTTCTTCTTTATCATTTCAAGAACTTTGTCAAGAGGAGGGAATAAATACTTCTAAAGCTATGAAGTTAATAGCTTCTTTTGAACTTGCTAAAAGAATCAACCAAAAGGAATATAATGATCTATCAAAGTTTTCTTCTTTAGAATATCTTAGCAAATATTTTATTAATCTAATAGGAGAAGAAACAGTTGAAAAGGTATATGTGGTCTTATTTAATCATAAAGATGAAGTAATAGGAATACGCAATATATATAAAGGAAAACAGAATGAAGTTGATATTTCTTTAGAAGAAATCCTATCTCTTTGCATCAATAATAAAGCAAAATCATTTATTTTAATTCACAATCATCCCTCAGGACAAGAGACTCCATCAAGTGATGACAAAAAGCAAACTTCACGTTTAATCATACTAAGTAATATGTATCAATTAAATTTAAAGGATCATATTATTGTAACATCAAAACATGCTTTCTCAATAAGAAGAGAACTTGTGATTATCTAGTGCCTATTTAGACAATATTCGACCACATGATTATTTAATACTAATGAAGGGGGAAATAAGTGAAACAATATTACAATTTAACAATTAGTGAATATAGCAATATCCCTTTGAAATTAAAAGATATTGAAAGAGAATTAGAAAAAGCTAAAGATGAAGACAAGACTTTATACATAAGAATTAAATCAAGTGCACAATTATTTGAATTATTAATTCCTCCTTTAATTGAATATCTAAAGTACTATCGTAGTGGAATTATTGACTCATATTATGTGGAAGAAGAAAAACATAAAATAGTTAAGCAAAATAATTTTTATAGTGTTATTAGTATAAAAAAACCAACAACAATTCTTTGCGATATTGACAAAGAACAAACGCTGATGGTTTATTCCTCATTAACGATTCTTGGTACATTGAAAGGTACTTTAATTATTCAAAATAATAAAGCGGTGGTAATTATTAAAAAAATGGAGAACGCCAAGGTAATTAATTGTATGGGAATATTTGAAAAAATAAATGGTAGCAATAAAATTTTAAAAGGAAATGAAAGTTTATGAATAATGTAATTGTAGTCACCTCAGGAAAAGGTGGGGTAGGAAAATCAACTTTAACAACAATTATTGGTAAGAGTTTATCATCATATTATAAGGTACTTTTAATCGATGGTGATATTGGACTAAAAAATCTAGAGAATTGTTTATCTCTTGATTTAAATAATAAAGATATTACTGATGTGTTAATGGGAAGATGTTCTTTAGAAGAAGCGATAACTCATGTTGAGAAAAATCTTGATTTAATGTCTTTATGTCAAAGAGATAATGTTAAAAATTTTGATACTAATCTTTTGTCAACGTTGATCGATATGGTTGAAAAAGATTATGAGTATATCGTAATAGATTCTCCAGCAGGAATAGAGAATGGCTTTCATAGTGCTATAAAAAGAGCAACTAAAGCAATTGTTGTTTTAAATGATGAACCTAATTCATATAGTGATGGAAGAAAAGTAACAAGGATTCTTAAAGCAAAAAGAATTAAAGAAATACATTATGTGATTAACAAATATAGTGGAAAACAATATGAAAAAGATAAAATACGTCAATTTGTCGCATCATATTATTTATCTTCAAACTGTTATTTTCTACCTTTATTTAACAATATAAAGAAGATGAAGATGCATCAGATTATCAAAAAAGAAGAAGTTCAAAAACTGACTTATAACATTACTAAAAATATAAAAGGAAACATATATTTTGTATAGGGTGAATAACTATGAATGAAATAGAAAGAATTAGAAGACGAATTAATAAAACAACTAATAATGGATTTCTATTTTATGCTAATTGCTTTTTAGGAATATTAATTATTATTCTTTCTTCTTTAATTTATATGAAGAAAGATCCAACTGGTAACTTTATTAAGAAAGTATTTAATGAAAATGTTTCGTTTGAAAAGTTTAATTATGAAGTTTCTAAAATTTTTTCTTCTTTGATTATTTATAAAGAAGATAAATTAGAAGAAGTAGCAAGTAATGTTGATTATATTGAACTTGGTGATCATTATTATTATACAAATTCAACAAGTGTAAAATCGCTTAATAAAGGTACTGTAATTTTTATTGGTAAAGAAGATGATGAAGTGTCTTTAATTATTCAATATGATAATGGAGTTATTGCTTCATATTTTGATATATATGATATAACCTGTTCTTCATTTGATGAAATAAGTAAAAATGAGGCGCTAGGAACATATATTGATAAATTTAGAGTATTGTTTAGAAAAGGAAATGAACTATTAACTTTGCGCGATGCAATATAAAACTTTACGAATAAATTATTTTACTTTTATTTTTATATTATTTTCGATTGTATCATACCATTTTAAATCGGTATTAATTGGATATTTTATATCTTTTATTCATGAATGTGGGCATATAATTTGTGCCCATATTTTTGGATTAAAAAAGGTAAAGATAGAGGTTCTTCCTATCGGATTCTACGCTTTTATTCAAAATATAGATTCATTGGAAAATTATAAACAGATTCTAATATTTTTAAGTGGTCCTATGATGTTTTTTCCTTTGTATTTATTAAATAATTTTTTGTATGAATGGAGCATTTTTTCTTTTACTGAATATAACCTATTTAATTTTGTGAATAAGTCGGTTTTATTTTTCAATTTAGTGCCTTTTTATCCATTTGATGGAGGAAGGATTATCGATGTTATATTAGCCTCTTATATTGATGAAAAAATCGTTTTAATTATAAGAATAATAACAAATTTTTTTGTACTAATTGCATTTGTATTTATTCAAGGCTTGAAGAAAAATATATTGATATCATTGCTACTAATGATTTGTCTTATTAATCAAATTGTTAATCTAAAACAAGATTATAAAAAATTCTTAATAAAGAGATTGATATCAAGAGGAAATAAAAAGAAAAGCATTTCTTCTAGACCTAGACTGATTAGAGAAAGAAATAATTTTTTCATCTATCAAGGAAAGATTTATGATGAAACATACATTATAAAGAAGAAACTTTATGAAATTAAAGG
>JALFBO010000026.1 GCA_022772105.1 Erysipelotrichaceae bacterium
AAAAGCATCATCATTACAAGGATATGGATATTCAATACAAGTTAAGATTAATTGTTCTTCCTCATTTTTAGTTTCTTTTGATTTCTCTTTAGATGAAGAAGTAAATAAGAAACAAGTTTTATTTGAAGGAAAAGATGCTTCAAGTAATAGTATTAAAGTATATATAAAAGCAAATAAACAAATAAGTTTTGATGTTAATGAAACTACCTATAATACAGGATTAAATGTAAGCATAAATACAAAACATAATATTACTTTTTTAGTAAAAGAAGAATCATCTTATAATCGTAAGATAATATGTTATTTAGATGAGGGAAGCTATTCTATAAATAAATCATTTTCTTATTTTATCAATGGATTTGATATTATACTTGGAAGAGTAAAAGAAGGATATTCCACTTCAACTACTCTAGGAGAAGAAAAAGAAATAGAAGAATTACATGGATCAATATGTGATTTGATAATAACTAATAATGCAATATATGATGTAGATGGCTTAAAGAATAAAATTCAAAAAGTAATTAAAGAAACTAAAACAGATGATTTAGGAAGACTAATAAAAGAAGAAATAAAGGATAATAATTTATCTTATGTTCAAGAATACACTTATTTAAGAAGAAGTGGAATTGAACAATATACTTCTTTCTTAGTAGAAACAACGAAGCAATTAATTAATAATGCTTTTATTAAAGAAATAAAATATTCGTATGATAATCTTAAAAGAGTAACAAGAGTACAAGAAAAATATAATGAAACTTCATCTTTTGAGGAAGTGGAAAAATATACTTATGATAAAAGAGGATATCTAGTAGGAGATAATGAAATAACATATGAATATGATGACAATGGAAATATAACTAGAAATGGAAGTGATACGTTACATTATCAGACTATTGAGGTAGATGGAGTAACAAAGAATACTGATATTCTTAAAGATATAAATTATTCAGCTATTTCATCTGTTTCATTTGTTTCATATTTATCATCTTTGCCTTTATTCCCAAATTCTTACAAGCATTTGGTATTAACGTATGAAGGAAAAAATTTAATAAAAGTCCGTCATCCTTCAGGAGAAGAATTTACATATTCATATAATCATGAAGGCTTAAGAATAAAAAGAAGTGGAAATCGAAGTGGAACAGTAACATATTCATATTCAGGAAATAAATTGATTCTACAAGAATCATCATCTTTAAAATTAGAATTCTTATATGATGAAAAAGATTATCTATATGGCTTTATCAAAAATAATAATGAAAGATATTATTATATAAGAGATGCTTTAGGAAATATATTAGGAATCATTAACCAAAATGGACAGATTGTAGTACAATATTCATATACAGCATATGGAGTTTGTTCAATAAGTGGAAATACTTCATTAGGTAATGAAAATCCATTTAGATACAAAGGTTATTATTATTATGATGTTGAGACATCTCTTTATTATATAACCACAAGGTATTATGATCCTGAAATTGGTAGATGGATTTCACCAGATTGTGTTTGTTATTTGAATTCTACATCAATAAATGGTTTGAATTTATATAGTTATTGCTATAATGATCCAATTAATTATATTGATAGTTCTGGATGCTATCCAGTGAGGATTCAAGTTGGTAGGTTAACAATTTGTTTTCATTCACCACATGGCAATGGTCACAATGCGCAACACCACATACATATTAAAAAAGGAAATGTTAAGGTTGCATCTAGAAATTATGATGGTTCTGTACATGATCAAAAATATGGCAAAAATTATGTGCCATCTAAAGAAGTGTATAATGCTTTATTAGAACATGGTTGGGATTGGTATGGTAATAAATTTTCTTTATTTGATTTTAGTGGACTTTACAGAAAAGAGTTTCCATTGCAGCAATCAGGATATAGTTTAGAACAATTCCCAGTTACAAATACAGGTTCTTCAGTAGAAGTATTTCCAAGTTTAAATAATGGTTTTGTGCTTGAAACATTTCCACAAGTTACACCAGATACCCCTTATTATAACCCATCCCCTCTTACAAATCAGGAAAAACAAATTTTGGTTGTTACAGCTATTGTTACCGTGGCAGTAGTGGCAATTGCCTTAATTCCTGCAACGGGTGGTGGTAGCGCAGTATTGTTATTAGTATAAAAGCATACGAGGAGAGATTAGATGAGAAAAATTGTAAAATACAAAAAAATAGATTCTAATGTTGATAAATATATGATTAAAGGGATATCCTTGATGGATGTTCAATTATTTGTTAATGAATTAAAAATATCTAAAGAGAAAATTATGATTTATCAAGATATTCCACAAAAATCAGAAAAAGAACAATTTCCTTTAAATGCGGTTGAATATGTAGATTCGATAAACAAAAGGACCAATGATTTTTATACAGGTAATGATTGTTTTATTATAACTAATGAGAAAGATACAGAATTGCTAAATAAATCATGTGATGATATTTTTTATCTTGAAGAGAATATTTGCATTCCGGAAGAAGTTTTAATGATTTTCTATGTTCATGATATTGACTGGTTATCAATAGTTATTTTTAACGATAAAGGATTACTGATGAACTTTTTAGATTATATAAACAAACATTCAAAGTTGGTTTTAGAGTCTAGTGTTGATGCATTTTACGATTAATTAGAAAGAGCATAAGGAGAATATTATCTTATAATATTTCTCCAAGTGCTTTATATATGCAAATTGGATACAAATTTCATTACTAACACATTATAATTAAGATATGGTTATTATGAGGATACTCGTAATAGTCCTGTTGAGACATCTCTTTATTTTATAACCACAAGGTATTATGATCCTGAAATTGGTAGATTTATCTCACCGGATTCAGTTGACTATTTAGAACCTCAAAGTATCAATGGATTGAACTTATACTGCTATTGCTATAATAATCCGATTTCTTATTATGACCCTAGTGGACACAGTGCTTTATTAATAGGTTTATTGATATTTACCGGAGCAATGACTTTGGGAGGAGCAATATATGGTGGTGTTTCTGCTGGTATGGCTAGTGGAGATGTTGGTGATGTATTTGCAGGTATTGGTAAGGGTACATTAAACGGATTAATTCTTGGTGGAGGTATTTCCTTAGCAATTGGTGGATTTGCTATTGGTGGAACCACAATTTTAGGTTCAATTATGGCTACATATGGCTTATCAATTTCAGCTAATATGCTTGAAGTTGCTATTACGCAAGGTAAAAAAAGTTCTTATGATGGAGATAATTTTTGGGCTGGAGCGAATGATATTAATAATGCAATGTTTGCGAATTCAGGAAATATTTTAATTGGTAAACCAACTTTAATGTCTATTCCATTTTATGGAACAAGAATGACTTCAAAAATACCTACTATTTTCAATGTTTTAGTATCGTATGATCTTGATAAGTTCTTTGGTTCAACAACATTCTTAGCATCTGCTAAAGCAACTTTATTAGGGAAGGCGAGTCCATTAGGATTGGCTGCAGGTTATATTTTAACAGCATGGCAATACTATAATTTAATTAGATCTATTGTTACTACACCGAATTTTGAAAACTCAAGATGGATTTTATACTAATTAGAAGGAGGGAGATCATGAAAAAAATTGTATTTGAAATAATACAAGTAATTATAGCATATGTAATTGCTACTATATATGGCTATTACAATACTCCAGAACCTGATAATAAGTATAGTTGGCTAATTTCGGCGATAATGATTATAATAATATATCCGATTATTAAATTAGCTGAAAAAAAAAGAAAATAAATAACACAAAATTGCGAGAGTGTGACTGTCTTAACAGATGGTTGCACTTCTTTTTATATGGACCGTAGCAACAAACATAAAACTGCCTCCTATGGAAGCGAGAAATTCAAAAAAGTAGCGATGAATAAGAAAAAAACTTCCTTGATGGTATAATGGTAGTGTTCAATTGCCTTATAACTCAATAAAAAGGAAGTTTCATCAAAATATCCACAAAAGATTAATAGAATACACTATAATTTTTTATCTTCACCACTCAAAGCATCGTTATCTAACATTTTGCCAAAAACAATACCTCTACTAGTTAGTTGATATGCATCATCAACAACTCTAAAAAATTCAGATTTTCTCATATTAACTGTATGTTGCTTTTGTTTTTTATGATTAGCTCTTGTTGGAGATTGAATTCATTCAGATCGTTTAATTCCTTCAACTCCTTTAATAACTTTAAAAGAAACGCCAAAACCTTTATATTCGTTTCCTTTTCTGGTTAAATTTATATTATCGCTATCAATTATTGGTGCTATCCCAATTATAAAACTAAATTTAAATAACAAATAAAACATAATTAATCCATTATCAATTAATTTTGTTTTTAGGAAAACGAATTAAGTGCAATGTTGTTGAGTTATTCATATTTTCTCTAAGTATTGAGCTTAATTTATCGTGATTTACTGTTTCAAAATAATTCTTATATCTAAATCCATTATCCATTCAAATTCATTATTAATAAAACATATACTTTACTGGTTCAATACTGGCTAGATAAATGTCGTGTTTGCTATACAAAAAAAAGACGTAAATTTACGCCTTTAATTTATTCACTAGTTCATTGAGAAGATAGTCAACCTCCTCCTTTAACATCTCATAATTAACAATTAAAGGATGGGATTCATATTCTCTTTTTTTAGATAAATAATACGCCTTTTTTTCTTTATATAAAGAAGTACCTAGACTTAAAGCCATGTCTTTTTGTGATCTTCTAACTTCATCTTTTAAAACTTCAATTTCTTTAGAAGAAGCTAGTTCATCTTTTAAAATCAAAAATTGTTTAACCTCTTTAACTTCCAAAAAAGAAGTGATAAATTCATCTAATTTATCTTGAATTTCTTTATTCATTGACTTCTTCACCAATTAAGGAATATGTATGTGATTCTAAGATCTTAACATTTACAATCTTACCAATACTTGATACATTTCCCTTAAAATTAACTAATTTATTCGTGTCTGTATAGCCAGAAAGAATCGTTTCATCTTTCTTAGAGCTACCTTCCACTAAAACTGGAACAATCTTTCCTACATAAGCCTCCGCTTTAGCTTCAAAATCTGGCTCTAAAGTAGCAATTAAACGAGAGAAACGTTCATGTTTTGTTTCCATAGAAACTTTATCTTCCATCTTAGCACCAGGAGTACCAACTCGAGGAGAGTATATAAAGGTGAAAGCAGAATCATAATGACAATATTTTACAACATCCAAGGTTCTTTGGAAATCTTCTTCTGTTTCATTTGGGAAACCAACAATAATATCAGTACTTAGAGAAATAGATGGAACAATTGCTCTTAGTCTATCAACAAGATGACAATATTCTTCTGCGGTATATCTTCTTCCCATTCTTCTTAAAACATCATTAGATCCTGATTGAAGTGGGAGATGAAGGAAAGGCATAATATTTGGATATTTCGCTATTGCTTCAAACATCTCTTCAGTAAAATCCCATGGGTGAGAAGTAGTAAATCTTAGTCGAGGAATACCTGTTTCTGCGACTTTAGAAAGAAGAGTAGCAAAGGTAGGAGCATCCTTTAAATCTTTACCATAAGCATTAACGTTTTGACCTACTAGAGTAATTTCTTGATATCCTTGTTTAACTAAATCTTGGCATTCTTTTAATATTGCGTCCATTTCACGAGATCTTTGTTTTCCTCTTGTATAAGGGACGATGCAATAGGTACAAAACTTGTCACATCCATACATAATATTAACAAATGCTTTAATTTTATCGCGACGGAAGCAAGGTATATTTTCTATTACTTCCCCTTCCTTAGAATATACTTCAATAATTCTATTCTTTTTACTATAAGCTTCGTTTAATAAAGAAGGAAGGTGATGAATATTATGTGTCCCAAAGATAATGTCCACTTGAGGATATTTTGTTTTGATAGTATTGACAATATGTGGTTGTTGTACCATGCATCCACATATACAAATAAGAGCGTCTTTATTTTCTCCTTTTAGTCTCTTTAAAGAGCCAATTTCACCAAAGACTTTTTCCTCAGCATTTTCTCTTATTGCACATGTGTTTAAAATAACAACATCTGCTTGCAAAGGATTATCAACTGGTGAATAGCCTATTTCCAATAAAATACCTTCGATATTTTGTGAATCTAGTACATTAGCTTGACATCCATATGTTCTTATAAAAAACTTTTTTCCTGAAGCGATTATACGTAATTCACTTGGTATTTCTAAATCATCAGTTAAAATACGAGTTTCTTCTCTTTTTCTTTTCGCTGCATCCGCTAGATTTGGTTCGCTTTTAATGTCTACTTTCTTTGCCATGTTAAATAACCTCTATTTCTTTTCTATTCTTATTTTTATCGCTGTCTTTTCTTTATCGCCAATCATAATATCTTTAAAAGAAGGAATAATGTAAATATCAATGCCACTTGGAATTAAGAATCCTCTTGCAATAGCGATTGCCTTAATTGCTTGATTTAAAGATCCCGCGCCTACTGTAGATATATCTAAATAATTTTGATTCCTCATGATATTAGAAATTGCCCCGGCAACTTTAAAAACCGATGAAGACGATGCGACTTTAATTTGTGTAATCATATAATCTCCTTTTCAAGAAAGATTATGATTAAACATTATCTTTTATACTATAAATCTTCTTCTTTAATTATTTCGTATATAGGTTCAATGCTTCTACATTTATGTGTGGTATCATCAAAATTCATAAGCACCGCACAAAATATAGCGTCATCTTTTTCTTCAATTGTAAACACAGAAGGAGTACCCATCCAGGTACGAGAAATTACTTCTTCCTTCTTAGAACCTAAAATACTATTGTATGGTCCACACATTCCCACATCAGAAATAAATGCGGTACCATTTGGTAAAATTCTATTATCTCTTGTTTGAACGTGAGTATGGGTACCAAGAACAGCGGAAACCTTACCATCAAAAGCATATCCTAAAGCATATTTCTCTCCGGTAGCTTCAGCATGGAAATCAACAATATGAATATCAAAATCTTGTAAGGCACAAACATCTTGTAAATTATCAAATGGATTATTCACTTGTTGTCCCATATATACTCTTCCAAGTAAATTAGTAACACGTATTCTTACACCATTGCAATCAAATACCTCACTACCAGAGCCTGGAATAGTATGATGAAGATTATTTGGCCTTAAAATAGAATCATAACTTTCAATATAAGAAAATATTTCTTTTTTAGCGGCATAATGATTACCAAGCGTAACAACATCGATCCCATCATCTAACAATTCATTAAAATGAGATTCAATTAATCCCTTTCCATGAGTGGCATTCTCACCATTAGCTATGATAAAATCAATCGGGATTTGACTTGTTAAACGTTCAATTTCCTTATATACAACTCGTCTTCCTACTTCCCCAACAATATCTCCAATAAATAGAATATTCATTTTCTCACTTCCTTCATAAATGACCAAAAGAGACCATCATCGGTCTCTTTAATTATTATTTGGCAATTTCAGTAGCTCTTACTTCTCTAATGACTGAAACTTTAATTTGACCTGGATATGTCATTTCATTTTCAATCTTTTCCTTGATGTCACGAGCAAGTTTAAATGCTTTCAAATCATCAATCTTTTCAGGAACTACCATTACTCTTACTTCTCTACCTGATTGCATTGCGAAAGTATTAGATACACCTTCGTATGATTTACAAATAGTTTCAAGTTGTTCAATTCTCTTAATGTAATTTTCAAGAGTTTCACTTCTTGCTCCAGGTCTAGCCGCAGATAGGGTATCCGCTGCAGAAACTAAATGAGCAATAATTGATGCAGCTGGCACATCACCATGGTGAGATTCAATAGAATTAATTACTATATCATTCTCTCCATATTTTTTAGCAAGTCTTACACCGATTTCTACGTGGCTTCCTTCCATTTCAAAGTCAGCTGCTTTTCCTATATCGTGAAGTAATCCAGCGCGTTTAGCTAAATTTTGATCTAATCCTAGTTCAGCTGCCATAATGCCACATAAATAAGCTACTTGAATAGAGTGATCTAGAACATTTTGACCATAGGATGTTCTATATTTCAATCTACCCACAAAATCTAATAGTTCTTTATTGATACGAGGTAAGCCTAATTTAAATGCAGCATTGATACCTGCTTCATGAGTAGATTTTTTAACTTCCTCTTTAGCCTTTTCGACACATTCTTCAATACGTCCTGGTTGAATACGACCGTCTTTAATCAAATTTTCAAGGGCAATCTTTGCCGTTTCTCTCCTAATTGGATCAAAGCAAGAAACAGTAATAACTTCTGGTGTATCATCGATGATAATATCAACACCTAACATTTGTTCTAAAGTTCTTATGTTTCTTCCTTCTCTACCGATGATTCTTCCTTTCATTTCATCGGTTGGTAAAGCAACTGCTGAAACTGCTCTTTCGGTGATAACTTCTTGCGAATATTTATCAATAGCAAGAGAAATTAAATCTTTTGCTTTTTGATCAGCAATTTCTTTAGCTTCATCCTCTTTGTTTTTAATGAATGCTGTAATCTCTTGCGACATTTTATCTTCTACACGTTTAAATAAAATATCTTTAGCTTCATCAGCACTCATTTGTGCAACTTTTTCAATCTCTTGATCGATTGAATTAATTTTTGTTTGAATTGATTGTTCTTTCTTTTCTAATTCATGATACTTTCTGTTTAAGTTTTCGGATTTTTCTTCAAGTGAGTTTTCTTTGGAAATTAAAGCCATATCACGTCTATCAATATTAGCTTCACGTTGCGCTAATTTATTTTCAGTAGCGGCGATTTCTTTTTTTCTTTCTCTAATTTCTTCTTCAGCAGATCTTTTGATTTCTCCTGCTTGCTCTCTTGCTTCTTTATTTGCAGACTTAATGATTTCATCAGATTTTGTTTCAGCATCAGCAATGATTTTTCTTGCATTATTTTCCGCTGAATTCTCATTCTTTTTATTGATGAAATTTAAGGTGAAATATGTTCCGATACAACCTAAAACTAGGCATAGTACACAAATTAGAATCCAAATCTCTGTACCCATATTTATCCCCTTTTCTAGTCATTGTTTAAAATATCCTCGCGACCAACGAGACAATAAAAATAAAAGCTATGGTTTATCCCAATTATAAATAAAACAACTCTTATCAGGATGTGTATATTAATAGATGTAAAATACATCTAAAAAAAGAATCTAGCTTTGCATTTACATGCAATACCATTGTATCATAGTATTTTCGACTTGGAAACTTTAAATTTAATTTTTATCTATTTATTTTTAAATAAATAAAAAATCAATAATTGCCTATAGACAATTACTGATTTGAAAAAAATTATTTATTTGGAGTAAATGATGATTTTAATGTGCAAGTTCTATTGAAAACTAGCTTATCTTTTGTTGATTCTTTATCAGTGCAGAAATATCCATTTCTTACAAATTGATAATGAGTTCCAACTTGAGAATCTTTCAAGAAAGGTTCAACAAAACCATGAGCTACATTCCAAGAATTCTTATTTAATCTTTCGATGAAAGATAAATTCTTCGTTTCCTCTGTTGCATCGAATATTAATGGTTCAAATAGATTAAATGATGCTTCTAAAGCAGTTGTTGCTTCTACAAAATGAATAGTTCCATTTGGCTTTCTTTCATTAAAATTGTTTCCGCTTCTTGTAGCTTCATCATAAGTTGCATGAACTTCTACTATCTCACCGTTTTCGTCTTTAACTACTGAAGTAGCTTTGATGAAATAAGAATTCATCAATCTTACTTCAACATCTAAGGCTAAACGTTTCCATTTTTTATTAGGCTTAACTTCCACAAAATCTTCTTTTTCAATATATAAATATTTTGAGAAAGGAATCTTGTGTGATCCAAGTTCTGGATTTTCCATATTATTCAAAGCATCTAACCATTCTACTTTTCCTTCTTCGTAATTATCAATAACTACTTTTAAAGGATTTAAAACCGCCATTGGACGAGTTGCAACCATCTTTTGATCTTCTCTTAAGAAATGATCTAAGTTATCTGCTTCTGTTGTAGAATTAATTCGCGATAATCCTGTATAGATAATGAAATCTTTAATTGCTTCTGGAGTAAATCCTTTTCTTCTAAGTCCCACTAAGGTTGGCATTCTAGGATCATCGTATCCTGTAACATATTTACCTTCAACTAGTTGACGAAGATAACGTTTAGACATGATAGTATTAGTGATATTTAATCTACCCCATTCATATTGATGAGGAACGTGTTCCATTTCACATTTTTCCACAAACCAATCATATAATACTCTATGGTTATCGTATTCAATAGAACATAATGAGTGAGTAATTCCTTCAAATGCGTCTTGTAAAGGATGTGCAAAATCATACATTGGGTAAATGCACCATTTATTTCCTTGACGATGATGAGGAACATGAAGGATACGATACATGATCGGATCTCTCATATTGATATTAGGTGAAGCCATATCAATCTTGGCTCTTAATGTTTTTTCTCCATCTTTGAATTCACCATTTTTCATTCTTTCAAATAAATCAAGGTTCTCTTCAACGCTTCTATCTCTATAAGGAGAATTGATTCCAGGTTCGGTAAGTGTACCACGATTTTTCGTGGTTTCTTCTTGATTTTGATCATCGACATAAGCTAATCCTTTTTTGATTAATAAAATTGCTTTTTCATATGTCTTATCAAAATAATCACTTCCGAAGAAAACATTATCAGGAGTATAACCTAGCCATTTTAAATCAGCGAGGATTGCATCGACATATTCCGCGCCTTCGTTTACTGGATTAGTATCATCAAAACGAAGATTAGTTTTTCCTGAAAAACATTTAGCAAGTTCAAAATCGTTGATGATAGCACGAGCATGGCCAATATGTAAATAAGCGTTTGGTTCAGGTGGAAAGCGAGTTACAATTTCTTTAACTCTTCCTTCTTGTAAATCCTTTTCCATAATTGTTTTAATAAAATTATTGATTTCTTCCATATTAAGAACTCCTTATCTTATGTAAATTATCATATATCTTTTTCTTATAAAAGAAAAACAATTTCTTATTTACATTAGCAAAATTAATCAAAAAAATCGTTTTCATTTTGTTTTTTTAAAAAAACTATTCATAGTTTTCCTACAAATAGTTTCTTTATTTGATCTTAATTATTGCACTAAAGCAAAGTTCATCATCTACAAAACCTTTTATTTTATAAATATTATTTTCTCTTACGTATCCTATTTGAACTTGGCTATACGCTTTCACTTCTTTGATATAATTAATTTCAAAAGAAGTGAATTCTTTATTTTGAAGTTCCTCAATTGTATTAAGAATATAATCAGCATAATTGGTATTATTGACATGACCATTATGATCAAGATCAGTATAAGAAGAATAAGTCATTTTCAACGAATTCATATCAATAGTAAAATCTTCAATTTTGGGAAGATCATCATATAACTTTTCTTGAACGTATTCTTCTTCTTTAATATCTAGTTTCATCGCCCTAACAATACGACGCGTATTCACATCAACATTGACCCATTTAGATATTCCTTGAGCTACGATATTTCCTTCTTTATCTAAAAGTTTATAATTTCTATTTGTTTCAATTCTTCCTGACTTTTCTGGCCAAGTAACCATATGAAGAATTTCAAAAGCTTCCGGTTGTCTAAATAATTCAATCTTATTTCTAACCACCATCCAAAATACGTTTTGCTTTAAAGAATCTTCATATCCAAAGCCACCTTTTAGTGCGTGCTCACCTGCTGCATCTTGAAAT
>JALFBO010000034.1 GCA_022772105.1 Erysipelotrichaceae bacterium
ATCGAACTCACATAAAATAGGACGTTCTACTTATTTTGGCTTATGAAAAAATACGATTATAAATCACAGGGAATGGGTGAATGAGGATTTTATATACGCCCTGTCCGCTGATGAAACCAGACCTGCGCTTGCGGCTCCACGCCACGCAAGCACAGCCCTGTTTTCTTGCCGCCCCTCCCCGGCGGCAACGGCATTTTCACGGCAACGCCGACAGAGCGTATAACACACTACACTTTGCTTCGCAAAGTCGTGTGAGCAAAAGTCAGCGTGGGATTGAGGTGGTATCTTTATCTAAGTGAACCCCCTCTTTCCCATTTCGATATTGCTTGAAACGATACAAGAAATATCTCTCCTGCATCTTGCAAAGTCAAATTTCTTTCCTTTCTTAATTCGCTTAAAAATGAACCCATTTTTTCTTTATTCATGTTGTTGTCCCTCCCCTTTAGCCATTTTAAGTATATAGTTATCCAGTAACTTTTTGCAACATACCTGTATTTGAAAAAATTCAACTATCAGTTGAAATTAAATTAAACTGTATTTATTACATATATAATATGATGAATAAATTTTATTCATATTAGTACAACGACATTTGTTTTTTGTTAGATACTTTTACGACTAAATTATAATATTTTTTCGGTGATTTACTTCACTTTTCATTTGACATCAAAAATATATTGCTTATATAGTTCCTCAAACATCAAAGGTTTTGTATCCTTTATCTCCTTTAATTCAGTAAAAGAATATATTCCTTTCAATGAGTCAAACAATGTATATAATCTTTCATCACCAAATGCTCTATTCAAAATTTTTTCAACAATATAAACGAGTTCATCATATAGTGATGACGAAAACAAGTAAATAGCACCACATAATTTTAAGGACAATTTAAATAAATGTTGCTTAAAAAGACACATATATTTATCTACTTTTCCATTATTATTATCTAATATTACCTTACATTCTCCTCCGCAAATATGTAGGTATGAACAGTTTCTACATTGAGCTGCGGATGAAAAAGTTTTGTCCATATTATTAACAAAAGATTCTATATTTCCAAGACATAATCTCTCATTCTCTACAGAAGCTGAACATATATATACATTTTTGTCGCTACCTAGCGAAAAGCGCGCTATACCAGCATCACATCTACTATCAATATTTGCATCGCATATCGCCTTGATAATATATCTTCCAAAATAATCGTCCCCATTAATTATCTTTGATAAGAGCGTCAGTGATTTTTCTTTGTGAATTATTTCAATAAGATAATCACATAATTTATTATACTCATTTGTAACATATGTAAATGTTTCTTTGCAAAATGGTTCACCACGTGCTACTCGGCATGAAAAAGTTTCAAAGTATTTGTTTAAAAATAAATAAGAATCAAAAATAGGTGGGTAATCTTCTGGAACAAATGTCATCCCTGCACCAATAAACATCTTATTTTCAATCGCTTGAAAATTATTCATTATTTTGTCAAACGAACCTTTACCATCACAAAAAACACGCCTTTTATCATGGAAAATTTTTAGTCCATCAAGTGATATTCCAAAAAGTACTTTCTTTTTTTGAAGTATATTAGCAATTTCACTTGATAAAAGTGTTCCATTGCAAATAAATGACACAAGTACTTCTTTTCCAAGTTTATCGCTTAATAGCAATGCATAGTCTGCGATGGAAATGATTAAATTAAGTTCAAGAAGAGGTTCACCTGATCCCGATAAATCAATTACAAATCTCCTTGCTTTTTTGTTATTTTCAATTATCTTATCTATAAATATTTTTGCATCATTAAATTTCAGTGACACATTTCTTTTATTCTTATTAAAGCAATAAGAACATTTTAAATTGCAATTAGAAGTTATATTCAAACATATTGTTATTGTTGGAAAAAGATGATTACTCTCTCTTTTTTCAAAAAAATTATTTTGAAAAAAATACTGTTCTTTTAAATACAAATAATCGTTAGGTATGCATAAATTTTTACTATTTTCTGTGTTATAAAACATTGTATAATAATCAAAATTAAATTCAAGGATATTATTCATAATGAAATAACCACGTTTCCTTTCTTTAATTTGTCGGAAAATATTTTCACATAGTCGCCCATTGTATACGCATACTCAACAAATATTTTTTCGTAATATTGCTCCTTGTTAATTAAAACTCTTTTATACGCAAAATATTCTTCGCCTTCTTTAAATAAGAAATCTTTATGAATATACATACCTTCAAATTCTTTTGAAGTTTTCCTAATGATATCTACAATTTGATTATTAAACAATTCAACATCAATAGGTACATAAAACATTATCAAATAACTTTGTATTTCTTTTATAAATTGCATTCCTTTTTTCTGTGTTAAATGATATTCAGAATCTAAATGAATAAGATAGAAATCATTTTCATTGAAAAATAACCCATCTACATATTTTACCACAATCGAGCAATAAGCTTCGTCTAGATTTTCTAATACTAGTTCGTTATCCACAATATAAATTATGCGATATGTATTGGATAAAATTTTGATATCATGATTCTCTAATAATAGCTCAGTGTTCTTCTTTAAAACCATCCCTATATAGTATTCTGAAACATTATTAACGGTAATAGATATTGTATTAGATGAAACTATTTTTGAAGTATATTTTTCGTTAAATGATATTTGTTCATCCTCATACACTCTCTCTTGCCTATAATTAGTCGTTATTTTAATTAAATTATTATTTGCATTTTCAATTTCATACACTTTAGTTTCTTCATTATTCCTATAACTAATTTTATTTACAGTATAAGAAAATAAAGAAAGTATGGTGCAGGCTAATATTATAAAACTTGCTATCAACTTATTCATATGTACTACTCTCCTTTAATTATATTTACTATATTGGAATTAGATGCATAAATGCTTGGAATTAAACAAGCTATTATTGAAACAAGAAGTGAAAAGGAAATAATAATAGTTATATTTTGATATGTTAAGAAAAACGTAAAAATAAAATTAGTAGAATAAAAAGTTATTGTTATTGCATATGAAAGAAGTATTCCAATGAAGACACCCAAAATAATACTGATTATTACTAATACAAGGTTTTCAAAAAGTAATTCAAAACATATTTCATCTTTTGTCGCCCCAATTGCCCTCTTGATACCAATCTCATAATATCTCTCTCTCAAATTAATAAAAATAATTATCAATTCTATCGCAAATGACGCAACAATAATAAATGAAAGAGGAAGAACAATTTTTCCCAATGCATCCATTTTTTGTTTTTCTATATTGGACATTGAATCATCGTAAGAATAAAATGATTTAGATCTAATATACCTAAATTCTTGTGATGATTCATAATGAAAGACAAATAAATTATTGTATTTATAAATATCATATTGATGTTCTACAACTGTCTTGGGAACGTATATGACTATATTTTTCTTTTCCGAAATATCAAAATTAGTTCTCACATCATATGTATCTCTAATAATTCCTTTTACTACATATTTAATACCTTCTATTTTTAAAATTTTTCCAATAGGATTTTCGTTACCAAATAAATATGTAGAATATGTTTGTTGCATCATAATATATGGATTTCCCTCGAGAATATCACTTTGAGAAAAACTTTCTCCATATAATAATTCTGAATCAACTAAATTATAATCAGAAGTTATTGTACATAATGGAAAAGATAGAAAATCATTATTTACTCCATAAATTGTAATGTTTATATTTTCATCAATAGTATTATCCAAAGTTACTTTATCGATTTTAATTTGATGAGATGAAACAGGAAAATACGAAATAGGGAAATCGTCAGGGTTACCATAAAATAAAGCGTAATTCTTTGGTTGCATTAAATCATTAACGCAAGAGGATTTTGCTGAAAAATTGGCAAATATAGCTCCGGTTATAAGCAATACCACTGTTAGACTAACACCGCAAACAGTCGTAATAAACTTCTTTTTATATACAATTGAATTCTTTAAAGAGGACAAAATGATATTAATTATCTTGTTCATGCAATGATCCCTCCCTTAAATACAATACTCTATTACAACGTCTAGCTAATTCAACATTATGCGTCACTATAATGATTCCTGCACCATTTTCAGCCTCTTTCATCAAAACGTCTAATACAATTTGCGAATTGTCAGAATCTAAATTACCAGTTGGCTCATCACAAATAATTATTTTTGGGTTGGTAAGTAAGGCTCGTGCTATGGCTACTCTTTGCTTTTCTCCACCAGATAAATTGTCAACATTCTCATTTAATAAGGAAGAAATAAATAGTTCTTTTGTCAAATATTCTACAACCTTTTTATAAGCACTTCTTTTCTCATTTCGATAATTTACAGGCATTAAAATATTATCAATAACTGAGTGTTTTGAAATTAAAAAATATGATTGGAATACAAATCCAATATTTTCTCTTCTAAAAGAAGAGTAATCAATTAAAGGTTTAATTGTATTCCCTAAAAAAGAGAAGTTTCCTTCGAAATTGTTATCTAATAAGCCTATAATATTTAATAAAGTAGATTTCCCAGCCCCCGATTTCCCCACTATTGCAACAATTTCACCTTTATGTAATTCAAAAGAAAGATCTTTTAAAATTTGTTTTCTTCCAAAGGATTTATTTATTCCATTAATTCTAAGCAGAGTATTGGTCATAAATCCTAAGCCCTTCAAATAAATTATCTGCTGAAATAATATAATGATTTCCGATTACTTTTTCACAAAATATTAATATTTCTTTAACCATGTTATTTTTATCTGAATAGAAAAATGTTTTTTGTGTTAGTTCAGAAATTGAAGAGCAGTCATCGATGTAAAACACATCTTTATACTCCTTAATAAGTTTATACACTTGAACATTATAATAATTACTTACCACAAATTTATTATCTTGCAATACGAATTTTACATCAATGGAAGAGGATGTTGTGTTTGAAAAATCTACGCCATTATATTGAAGTTTGATATCTTCTTTTCCCATCGTAATAAAATATGAACCGGATGCGAAATCAGTGCCATAATATTCATTGTAAGATAAAGTGATGTTCACATAAACGTGATTATATTGAAAAGTAGTAATTATATATTCGCTTTCTTTTTCTTCTATAGACATTATTTTCGAGTATTCATTGCATAAAACTTCACTTCCTGATTTTATACCCAACATAGTATTCTCGCAAATATCAGAGAAACAAGTGATTGAAGGGGCCAAACTATCAACGTTATAAGTTTGATATATTGAATCATCAAAAACAAATTGTCCGTTAAAAGAGATTTTCTCTTGCAGATTTCCTTTTTTTACATCAAAAAATGATGTTAAACCATTAATTGATGTTGGAAGTAAAATAGATGTATTTTTTTTATTTCCATTAATATTTTTAAGTGAAAGAGAAGATAAAATTAAAACAATAATATTACCTAAAGATAATAAAACAAGAACTATAGTTTTATAAGGTATTTTTTTCATTTTCGTTCTCCAATCTTATTCACAATGTCTTCGATAATGCACATCACGATACACTTCATACGAATCCCCATCTAAGGTTACATTAAATTTGATAGTTCCTCCTGTAAAAGAAGAAGTGTTGTTTAAAGAATCGGAAAAAGTAAATTTTAAGATCAATGAAGAGTAAGAAGGCTCATTATATCCATTTATAGTTCCTGGTAAAGGAGAATAAGAAAAATCATTTAATTTACAATGTTCGTTATCTCCCCTATATAAATAATAAGAAACATTTTCTATCTTAAAATGAGAATATAGTGCTTCACAACTATCAATAGTTATTTGTGATTTCTTGATGCCTAGTTGAGTTGGATTTATGTAATAATAAATTTCATTATCTTCGTTGCTTGGATTCCATCCTTCATTTACTTGTCTCATATCAGCTGGGCCATTTCCATTTTGAGTTTGTGGAGAATAGCTTATTGGAAAAATACATTCGTCACTTAATGCTAATGAAGAATAATGAACAACCATATCACACGGAAATTTTATATATGTATTTTCTTCGTTCGTTCCTTTTAAAATTCCAGTTATAATTACATCCTCTTTAAATTTCTTTACACAAGTTAATTGACCATACCCATTGCAATCCTTATATGATAAACAATCAAGATTTTTTCCTTCTAATATATATGAATCATATTCGTGTAAATCATTTTTGAAAAAACCAGCTAAGTCAAAAGATGGATCTAAATCAAAATATGAAGGATATTTGAAAGAAATAGTTTCTCCTTCCCTTATAAAATATTCGTATTTTGTTTGAATATCTTTAGGCAATTCTAAAAGAGTATTCTTTGATCCTCCACAGCTAAATAAACACATAAAAAATAGTGTATAAACACATAAATAATTTTTTTTTGTTCGCATAAATCCCTCCGCAAATCCAATACAACAATAGCAAATAATTGCTTGTAATGCAACTATTTGCTAATTAAGATACTATCCGCAATATGGTATATAAGGCGAATTAGCCTTTTTCATTCTTAATTCAGTACACACTGAATAAGGTAAATATTTAATTTTGGTATAAACTTCTTCTGTTCTTCCATCAACTGTTCTTGTAGAACGCATAATTGCATCTCTTCTTATATCAACTACAAATAAATAATATGTGCCTGATTCATCATATTTTTCTATTGGTGCTGTTCCTGATTTAAAAGATAAACTTTGGCTTGTACTAATGGTTAGATAGGAAGTTAATGATGCACCTGAGCCATTAACTTCGCAAGAAATTCCTCCTGAGACAGAAGCTGATAACCCAGAAGCACTGTAATCATTTAATTCAACCGAAATAGTATCTTTGCCATATGTATGTTTAAATGCTATATCAGTATTATAATAAAAACGAGATTCACCATAAATGGCTTGTGAATAATGGATTGTATGATTCCATCCTCCAAGCGATTTTGTGGTCGACCAACTTTCATATTTTCCAGAATTAATCATGCTATTATATTCGTTTTTTTGAATAATAACAGCACTACAATCAAACGGGGTTACTACTTTATGAGATTTTTGAACACTTATATTATTAATATTTCCTACCAAAGGAAATATGACAGCAGCTGTACATAAATTAGTTAATTTTGTCATGATAATTTCTCCTTATTGTACTAGTTTAAATGTAGTATTATATACGCAATAGGTATAATAATAATATAACTCATACCCTTTAAGTTTAGGTCTTTTACCTAATATGTTATAATCCCACCAGCTTGGAGCGTAATAATTCGGAATATAAATGGCTACAAGATATTTTGCCACTTTAAAATCAGCAAATAAAGTTTGATATAATGAAGATTCGTTGGTATACAAAAAACTTAATCCTGAACCAATTGATTCAGTCTCATCAAAACTTGCTGACAATTCGAGGCTGATGTCAACCACATTTTTTATATTAAATCCTTTCTTTACATTAACTTCTAATCCTTCTGTTGTCTCCAATGTTGATGAATATGCACCGCCAACATTTCCACCTGCCAAACTTCCAAATCCAGTTGAATTATAATTATATTCACAATTCGCTTTATAACAGGTAATAACCGCATTAAAAGTAGTGCCATTATTAGCATCATAATAATATGAACGCGATTTATTAGTATTTGAATAAACATCACCATTATACCCTATTGAATTATATATGTAATTATTATTTCCTGGTAAGTTGTCGATAACAGTGCTTCTATGATAATCAATATTTGAGTTATTTATCATTCCAGGTTTCTCATCAGAACACAAACTTTGATATGTAAATGTAGCTGCGTTACCTGCTAGGTTTTTTTTTATTTATTGATGTATTGTTTATTGATAATAGATTTGAAGCAATTAACATTGCACTTAATAAATATTTTATCATTTCCCCTTTTATAATTATGTAATAATTTTAATAAAGAAATCGATTGCTTTATAAAAAAATTATATAAATTTCTTAAAAAAAGTCCATTCCCTTTTTTCTTAAAACCAATAGCAATAAATGTATAAATTGCCTATTTTTACGCGTAAATTGCCTAAAAAAATTAAATTATGAAAACTGTTACATGTGATATTAATTATTATTTTATTGAATTCATTATAATAATCACTACAAAAGTTTTCTTAATAAATTTCATAACAAAAAACTTGGACTACGCCAAGTTAAAACTTTAAAGTGTTTTTCAAAGATGTATCTACTTTTTCCCAAGGTAATTCTTCTTTACCAAAATGGCCATAACTAGATGTTAAATGATAAATTGGTGCACGCAAATTAAATAATTTAATTATCGATGCAGGACGACAATCAAAATGTTCCTTCACCCAACTAGTTAAAGTTGTATCATCAACTATACCAGTTCCTTTTGTATTAACATAAATTGATACAGGTTCCGCTACACCAATTGCATAGGCAAGTTGCACTTCGCATTTGTGTGCAAATCCATTAGCTACGATATTTTTAGCAATATAACGTGCCATATAAGCCGCGGATCTATCCACCTTAGTTGGATCTTTTCCAGAGAATGCTCCTCCTCCATGAGAAGCAACTCCTCCATATGTATCAGCAATAATCTTTCTTCCTGTTAATCCTGTATCACCATTTGGTCCACCAACAACAAATCTACCGGTTGGATTAATATATATCTTTGTGTTTTCATCAATTAAATCTCTAGGCAATGATTTTAAGATTACTTCTTTTCTAATATCTTCCCTTAATTGCTCTAAAGCTACATAATCTGCATGTTGAGTAGATACAACTACCGCTTCGATACGGATAGGTTGGTCATCTTTATATTCAACTGTTACTTGACCTTTTCCATCTGGTCTTAAATAAGAAAGCACATTATTCTTTCTAACTTCCGCTAAACGGGTCATAAGTTTGTTAGCAAGATGAAGGGTTAAAGGTAAATAATCTTCTGATTCATCAGTAGCATAACCAAACATCATACCTTGATCTCCTGCTCCTAAAGTTGAGGCGTCATCTAAAGAAGCATTTACGCCCATTGCAATATCTTCTGATTGAGAATTAAGAGTACAATAGAATTTAAATGTATCTTTATTAAAACCAATATCATCTATTACATAACCAATTTTTTCCACAGTATCACGCGCTACTTTTTCAAAATCAACTTTTGCCTTTGTGGTGATTTCCCCCATAACGTGAACTGCATCTGTCCATGCTGTTGTTTCACATGCTACACGTGATAAAGGGTCTTGCTTCAAGCATTCATCTAAAATGGCATCAGAGATTTGATCACAAATCTTATCTGGATGTCCTTCGGTAACTTGTTCAGATGTAAAATAATATTTTTCCATATTTTCTCCTTCTGCCATAAAAAAATCTCATCTTTTGCCAAGATGAGACTAATGTTTTTTTATATCCCATCGTTCAAGCTTTAGCACCTCGATTAATAAATCTGGTTGCTGAAGGGTCAAAGAGCTTGTCTCTCGCCTTCTCTTTATGGCTTATCTATAATATAATGTTTTATATTGTTTTTAAAGATATATTTTTACAATGATTTGTAAATTTGTGGCTTACAATTCAAAATGTCTCGATTCTAGATAGAAATGTACTGGTATTTGTTTAGTAGTTTACAATTCAAAATGTCTTACTACCTTTTTTGATATATTTTCATACGTTTTACCATCACATAGATCCTTATTCTCATAATTCATAAGGCCAAGCAATTAAAGAAATTCCTTTTAAAGAAATATTATATGCTTGCGAGCCTTTATAAGGTAGTTGCATGAAACGAAATTCTAGATAAGACACATCAGTGCCCGCCATATAAGTTCGTATATAGCCATTTTCATTATTCTTATTAATTTCGTTTATATAAACTTGTTGCAATAATGTACCATCTTCACTAAATCCATAAATAGACATTACTGGTGAATCCTTATCAATTTTATTTCCATCATTAATATTATATAAATTACCTACATGAATTCTTATTTCTAACTTTTTATTTCCAATAAAATAACCTGTTTGAAATCCTTGTTTTGCCGCTGTTGAAGAAGAAAATTTAGCGCTTCCATCAGCGTAATAATTTCCTTTTACAAAATTATTACCATAAATATATCGGAAATATTTAGGTAATGAGGAATTTTCAAAAGCAAATGTAGTCATCGTCTTATTATCTTGCCCAATTTCATATTTATCATCAATATTTGTAGGAAGAGGAAGTCTTTGTCCTCCTCCATCAGGATTAGTACCACTTGGTGTGTTTATTGATGTAGATGAAACTACGTCAATAGATGAAGAAGTTATTTTTTCACTACTAGTACAAGAAGTAACTAATGAGGAAGAATTTACTTCTTCATTAGATGAAATAATGTTGTTACTTGTTATATTAGATGAAACTGCTTCACTAGGAAATGAAGTCAAAGAAGATGACATAGACTGTGAAGATGCATGTCCATTAATACTTTTTTTCGTGCCACATGAAGAAACAAATAACAACGATACCGTTGCAAATAAAATAAATGGCTTTTTCATTATTTTTTCCTCTCTTTTTTTTAAAATTTATTATCATAACTTTATCATATGTTCACTAAATAGAAATATTAATCAAAAAATATGCACTAAGTAGTAATTAAAAATAAATAATTATATTTTTTTATGCCAATAAATTTTTTGATAAAGCAAAATACATAACTCATTTCAATCAAACTCAAATTACAAATCTATTTAAAGAATTATTTTTTTAAAGCAAATTCAGATATAATCCTTCCAATTCTTCCTATATCCACATTTCCTTTAAATTCGTATCTAGCATTATATCCATTTGAAAAAGAAAGAAATAATTCACTATCAGGAATAAGTTCTAAAAATCCTGGTGTTTGTATTGTAAAATATTGTATAGAAGCATAAGGCAACGTAGAAAAAGATTTTCTTCTTCCAGTTATTCCTTGCACGTCAATAGAAATAATTCTCCTGTCAGTAAAAACCACTTGATCTCTTATTGTCTTAAATGCGCATAATATCTCTTCATCTTCCAACAATAATCCATCTACTTCGCCAATAACTTCTTTAACATCAATTGGCTTTAAATTAAAAACTGATTCTTTATTAAAACTTATCATTTGTAAACTCCTCGTAAACAAATAATATACCTGCAAGTTTAAAAAAACAATTATCTACCTTATATTCCTAAGTTCATTCATAAAATAATAATAAAAATTTTTCTAATGAATCTGTTTTTGTAAAAAATTATTCTAGAAAGTACTTGTCTTCATCATTTAATTTTTCGATTTAAAAAAATCTATAAAGGCGAAACAGTTCTCTAAATAAAATTGGGGAACGCTTCGCTTATCAAATTTTTGGGGGTCAAAATAATCCCCCAGTTGTTTGATAAGTTTTTTTGTTTTCCAATTAAAAAATATATGACTTTTCTTATAATTAAGTTGTCTAAAAATAAATAAAGAAAGGAGTCATATGAACGTGTCCGTTTTAATCAAACACGTTCATGTGGCTTTCCCCATTTTTTGATTACTTTTTATTTGGCTGTCCCCTATTTATTTGAGGCATTTTCCCCCAGTTTCCCCAATTTTATTTAGAGAACCTAAAAAGGCCAAGTAGCTATTTTACTACTCGACCCTACAAAACCCTAAAAATTTTTAAAAAGCCAAATTTTTAAAGAGCTTTTATTAATAATTTTCGTTTCTTACTTCAAAATAACTTTGAGCGTGTGCGCATACTGGGCAAACATCTGGTGCTTTTGTTCCAACAACGATATGGCCACAGTTTCTGCATTCCCAAACTGTAACTCCGCTCTTTTCGAAGACTTTCTTTTCTTCAACATTCTTTAATAATGCTCTATATCTTTCTTCGTGAGCTTTTTCAATTGCCGCAACACCTCTGAATTTTTCTGCTAATTCGTGGAAGCCTTCTTCGTCAGCTTCTTTAGCCATACGATCGTACATATCGGTCCATTCAAAGTTTTCACCTTCAGCAGCGTGTTTTAAGTTTTCAGCGGTATCACCTAATTCACCTAATTCTTTAAACCACATTTTTGCGTGTTCTTTTTCATTATCTGCAGTCTTTAAGAATAATGCAGCAATTTGTTCATATCCTGCTTTTTTAGCGACGCTAGCAAAATATGTATATTTATTTCTAGCTTGTGATTCTCCAGCAAAAGCGTCTCTTAAATTCTTTTCTGTCTTAGTTCCTGCATAAGGATTTTTTACCTTTACTTCTTCAAATACTTTTTCAGAAGGTTGTTTGCAACGAGGGCAAACTGTTGGTAATTCATCTCCTTCGTAAACATAGCCACATACTTTACAAACCCATTTTTTCATTTTTTCTTCCTCCTATAATGAATGTTCTTGGTTTCTAGTTGTTTAAATCAACACAATCTTTACATATTCCTACAAATACTAAATCGTGCGATTCAAGTTTAAATCCATCACAAACATTTGCAATAGAATTTAACTTATTATCATATGGAATCTTAGCGTCCACTAATTTTCCACATTTTCGACATAAGCAATGATAATGAGGTTCTAAGATGGAATCGTAATGGTCTGGCCCAAATGGAGCATTATAGTGAGATATTTCACCATCTTCAGCAAGAATCGATAAATTTCTATAGACAGTACCACGACTGATTCGATGATCAATTTTTTTAACTTCATCATAGATTTCATCAGCGGTAGGATGGTTAAAATTATCTTTCATAACCATTCTAATTAGATCTCGTTGATAAGTGTTTCTTCTAGAATCCATATTTCACTCCTTACGTAAAAAATTATATGATATTTTTCTTAAAAGTCAATATTAAGACTTATTTTTAATAAGGAAATCCACGTTTTTAGTGATGTTGAGAGTAGAAAAAAATCTTACTATAAGTATCGATATTATTTGCAATTGAGAATTATACAAATCGTAGTATAGTTCTTCCTTATTTTTCCATAACACCCTACTTATAATATAGAATTTTATTA
>JALFBO010000060.1 GCA_022772105.1 Erysipelotrichaceae bacterium
TGTTGTCGCCTAGTAGAGGGCCTCAACCGCATTGAATAGGTTTAAAATGATGAAGAATCTACCTACAGAGCGAGTCTAAGTCTATAGAAAATCAGGAGGTAACAAAATGTACGCAATTATTGAAACTGGCGGAAAGCAAATCAAAGTTGAAGTAGGATCAAAAATCTATGTTGAAAAATTAGACGTAGAAACTGGTTCAGTTTATACTTTTGATAAAGTTTTACTTGTTAGTGATGATAACTCTGCAAAGGTAGGTACTCCTTATGTTGCAGGAGCTTCTGTAACTGCTAAAGTTGAAAAACAAGGCAAAGAAAAGAAGATCTTAGTATTCAAATATAAGAGCAAAGCAAACTACCGTAGAAAACAAGGTCATCGCCAACCATATACATGTTTAACAGTTGAAGCTATTAACGCATAATCATGATATATGTAAATCTCATTAAGCAAAAGGATTCAGTGATTGGCTTTGAATGTAAAGGTCATGCGAATTCTGATGTGTTCGGCAAAGATTTAATCTGTGCTGGAGTTTCTTCAATTATAACTGGTGGATTCAATGCATTACGCGATGAGGATATTAGTGAATGTTACTTGGAAGATGGATACGCGAAAGTAACGCTTAAAAATGTTGATTGTTATTCTAAAGTTGTTTTAGATACAATGATTACTCAATTAAGTACAATTGAAGAAGAGTTTCCAAAAAATATCAAAATTAAATAAACGAAAGAAGGTGCACTTATTATGAAGTTCCAATTAAATATTCAATTATTTGCTTCCAAAAAAGGTGTCGGTTCTACAAAAAACGGACGTGATTCTGAATCTAAACGTTTAGGTGCTAAGCTAGCTGATGGACAATTCTGCAAAGCAGGATCAATTATCTATCGTCAACGTGGCACAAAAATTTATCCAGGCGTTAATACTATGAAAGGCGGAGATGATACAATCTTTGCTACAACTGATGGTATTGTTAAATTTGAACGCTGGGGTAAAAAGAGAACTAAGGCATCAGTTTACCCAGTTGCTGAAGCAGAGTAGATTTTTAGTTGACTCAGAGTACCTAGTTTTCTAGGTACTTTTTTTAACTCAAATTTGTTAAAATAAAAAATAATATATTTTATTTTTTAAAATTGATATAATACTAGTATCATAAATGTGAAAATATTTAGGAGCGTGATTTTATGTTTATTGATAAAGCAAGAATGACTTTAAAAGCAGGAAAAGGGGGAGATGGCTGTATCTCTTTTTGGAGAGAGAAGTTTGTTGAACGTGGAGGACCTGATGGAGGGAATGGTGGAAGAGGTGGTTCCATCTATTTTAAGGCTGTAAATGACGCTTCTACATTGATTAAATATAAACATGCCCATAAGGTTGTTGCCGAAGATGGTGAAAAAGGCTATAAGAAAAAAATGTATGGAAGAGCTGCCGAAGATATTATTCTTCCAGTTCCCGTTGGTACTGTAATTTTCCAAGAACCCGAACATTTATTTTTAGCGGACCTTTCACAAGAAGGACAAATGTTTAGATGTGCAAAAGGCGGAAGAGGAGGAAGAGGTAATTTTTGCTTCCGTTCTTCAACTAATAGAGCGCCACGCGTAGCAGAAAATGGTATGCCAGGAGAACAAAAGGATATTTCTTTAGAACTCAAACTTTTAGCGGATGTTGGTTTAGTTGGATTACCTTCAGTTGGAAAATCAACTTTCTTAAGTGTTATTTCTCAAGCTAAACCTGAAATTGCCGATTATCCATTTACTACATTATCTCCAAATCTTGGAGTGGTTAATCTTAGTGATTCTTCTTCATTTGTAGTTGCTGATTTACCAGGTTTAATTGAAGGAGCATCGCAAGGAAAAGGGTTAGGACTAGAATTCTTAAGACATATTGAAAGATGCCGTGTCATCATCCATATGCTAGATATGACTCATGATGATCCTTTAAACGATTTTGAACTTATCAATAACGAACTTGGTACATATGGATTCAATCTTTTAAAAAGACCAATGATTGTCGCTTGTACCAAAGTAGAAGATGCTGAATCTACGAAAAAATATTTAGAAATAAAGGAAAAATTAAAAGGAAAATATGATGTATATCCACTTTGCTCCATCTTACATGAAGGAGTTAAAGAATTGTTATACCATGTTAAAGATGTATTAAAAGACGCTCCAACATTCCCTCTATACGAACAAAAAGATGAGGAAGTTAAAGTATATGATGCTCATGTCGATTTGAAACCAGAATTTGAAATAAGAAGAACTGGTGCTCATAGATTTGAAATCTACGGAGAGAGAATTGAAAGAACATATCAGCTCATTAATATTTCAACTGATGAAGGCTTAATGAAACTTATATCTACATTAAGAAACATCGGTGTTGACGATAAGTTAAGAGAACTTGGTGCTGTCGATGGTGACGAAGTTATCTTATGCGATTTTGAATTTGAATATTTTGAATAGGGGGGATAATAATGAATAATAAAAGAAAATTATTTGTGCGATTAAGTTTGATTGGCGCTAGTTTAATCTCTTTAGCTTCTTGTTCTCTAATTCAAAAAATAATATCAGGTGCTAACGAAATACTTGCTTCTTCTCAAACAAATTCCATCGATTCTTATCATAATCCAACAAGCAATACATTAATTGATAGTGAAGCGTTTGATGATGCGGGGAACGCTATTAAGTTTAAAGATGTTTATGAAAATGAAGGCTATGTAAACTTAAATTCAACAGGTGAAGCAAAGATTTTAGTTATACCTGTATATTTTTCTGACATGCCTCTTACAAGATTAAAAAAGAGTGAGGAAGAAACTATTAAAGATATTAATAATACTTTCTTTGGGGATAGTTCTTCTACTTCTTATTGGGAATCTGTATCTTCTTTCTACCAAAAGTCAAGTTATAATAAATTACAAATAAGCGGAAAAGTAAGTTCATTTTGTTTAATTGATCAATCTTTAAATAATATTGCATCAATGACTTCATATGCTGATCCAACATATTATGTACTAAGATATGCAGTTGATTGGTATAAGGCAAATTATGATGATGTTCAAGATTTTGATTTAGACAAAGATGGATATATTGATGCTGTATGGCTGGTATATGCAAATAAATATTATTCTTCTTCAGAGAATAGTTCCCTTTATAGCGGACTTAGTTCAAAGGCAAAAGACTTATTATGGGCATACACATATTGGGATTATAACCAAAAACCAAATAAATTATCACCTGTAGCTAATTGTTATGCCTGGGCTTCTTCACATTTTATGTATAGTGGAACTACAAGAGGAGTTGATGCTCATACCTTTATTCATGAAACAGGTCACATGATGGGACTTGATGATTATTATGATTATGATTCTGACACTTCAAAATTATCCCCTGCAGGTGGACTTGATATGATGGATTGTAATATAGGTGATCATAATGCTTATTCTAAATATTTGTTAGGATGGATAACTCCTTCTTTAGTTAAAGAAGAAGGCGAATATGAACTAAAGCCATTTCAAGATGGAGGATATTCTTTGCTTGTTCCTGCTTCATTAAATGAATTTTCTTATTCGCCATTTAGTGAATATTTATTAATAGAATTTTATACTCCAACTGGTTTAAATGAGCATGATGCTGAGGTAGCATATTGTGGATATTATCCAAAGATGTTTACAAAATATGGTGTTAAGATTTATCATGTTGATTCTAGACTTATTTATATTAATCGTAAGACTCATTCATTTGTTTATACGAATACATTTGATAAAAATAAGGTTACGTCAACAAATGGTTATTCCATTGCAGCATCCAATACTTGTTCATCTTCAATCGATGAGAATATTAAATTAATTAGATTATTATCAGGATCAGGAAAGAATAATAATTTCTATGGACCTAAAGATGCTTCCAATGCGGATTTATTTTTGAATAATGATTCTTTGTCATCATTTACATTTAATTCCTCTTATTCTTTAGAATATAATATAAATATTTCTATTTCATCTTCTTTGTTTCAAAATCCAACTGAAGCAATAATTAAAATATCAAAAAAATAGTGGATTATAAGTATCGCTTAGGGTAAATTCTTAAGCGATATTTTTAAATTATAGATAATTGTTTTTATAGTATTTTTATCTTGGTTACCTTATAATAAATACGGAGAGGATATATATGGAAAACAATAAAATTAAGAGTGTCCATTTAGGTATAATTGCCTGTGTAGTCATTTTATTTTTCGTTATTGTTTTATCATTTATTTTGAATTCTTAATATGTATTATTATTTAAAAGGAACAATTGTTGAAAAAAATCAATCGTATATCGTTGTTGATGTGCTAGGAGTGGGTTATCAAGTATATATAGTTCATGAGGATGATTTCCCTCTTTTTGAGCAAAAAATGGTCTATTTGTATCATGTTGTAAGAGAAGATGAAGAATATTTTGTTGGCTTTCCTTCACTAAAAGAAAAAGACATATTTGTCAAATTAATCTCTTGTAAAGGTATTGGTCCAAAAACCGCGATAAACGCTTTAAGAGATGTTACTTATGATGAATTTTTAGACATTATATCTTCTGGCGATGTAAAAAGACTAAAAAAACTAAATGGAATTGGTGCCAAAGCTGCGGCACAAATCTTACTTGATTTAAAAGGTACATTATCATTAGAGCAAATTGATAATGCAAAAACTAAATCTAGTTTAAATAAGAATCAAGAATTAGCTAAGGAAGCTTTGGAATCGCTTGGATTTAAAGCAAAACAAATTGAAGAAGCCTTTAATAAGATTAATAATCAAGATTTAACTTTGGAAGATTATATTAAAGAAGCGTTGAAAATAATGTAGTAATTTTCCAAAAAACTATATATATAAATTATGTGTTTGGAGTTTGTTTATGAAAAAAGAAAGATTGATAGATCCAGAAGTAGAAGATAATAGTGAAAGTGAAGAAGAAATTTCATTACGACCTTTATCACTTGATGATTATATTGGTCAAAGTCAACTAAAAGAGAATCTTCGCATCTTCATTGGCGCGGCCAAAAAGAGAAATGAAACCATAGATCACATTTTAGTCTATGGTCCGCCAGGACTTGGTAAAACGACTTTGGCTTATGTTGTCGGTCATGAAATGGGAGGAGATGTAAAGATTGTTAATGGCCCTTCTATTGAAAAACCTGGTGATTTAGCAGCAATTTTAACAACCTTAAAACCTGGTGATATTTTATTTATTGATGAGATACATCGTCTTCCTCGCGTAGTGGAAGAGATTCTTTATGGTGCTATGGAAGATTTCACTTTAACACTTATTATTGGAAAAGAAGACGAAGCAAGAAATGTTTCTATAGATCTTAAACCATTTACTTTATTTGGTGCCACTACTCGTCCTGGTGATTTATCTTCTCCATTAAGAGATAGGTTTGGTATCGTATCGCGCCTTGACTACTATTCTGATGAAGAGTTAACTAAAATTGTTCAAAGAACATCGCGTGTTTTCTCAATGGGCATAAGTGAAGAAGCAGCGAGGATGATTGCAATTCGTTCTCGAGGAACTCCGCGTATTGCCAATCGTATCTATCGAAGAGTAAGAGACTTTGCTTCTTATAACGATACGACTTACATTGATGAAAATTTAACTTTAGAAGCTTTAAATAAATTGAAAATTGACGCTCTTGGACTTGATGATATTGATAGTAGATACATAAGGACTATCATAAAAAGATTTAATGGTGGTCCAGTAGGTCTAGATACTTTAGCGTCCGCGATTGGAGAGGAAGTTAATAATCTTGAAGAAGTATATGAACCTTATTTATTAAAATTAGGATTAATAAATAAAACTCCAAGAGGAAGAGTAGTAACTGAAAAAGCTTATCAACATTTTTCTATAGATCTCTTTACGAAGGATTAATTTTATCTCCGAGTAATGCTCCAAGAAATGAACCTCCTATTATTAGCAAGGAGTAACGAACAAAAACATAAAAAGAAAAAACAAAATCTTTACATATTTCACAAAATGAATAGTAAAGGGATAAAAATATAATTGATGTTATAAGGCCATTAAAGAGGCCTTTTTTTCTTTCTTGATATGAATAGAGAAATCCATAAAGAAAAAAAGTAACATACACAATTATCTTTTTGATTATATTATAGGCGGATAAAGGAATGACTTTTAGATTATAAAGGGAGGAAAATAGTAAGGTAAAAATAATAAAGGTAAATAAAATAATAATTATGGTAATACTAAAATAGAATAGTTTTTGCTTCATATTTGATTATATGAAAAAGAAAAGGAAAGATATGAGTGCAGTAGAAATTTTTGCGTGTATTTACAAAACATTTATCTGTTATTTTTATTTAATATTTATTATGAAAATTATGGGGAAAAGAGAAATAGGAAATATTTCTACTTTCGATATAGTTGTCTTTTTTGTTATAAGTGAATTATTTTCCTTAAGTTTAAATGATATGTCTAATAGTATTTGGCATAGTATTATTCCTATTTCTGTAATCGTTATTTTACAAGTACTAACCGCATTTATCACTTTAAAATCACAAAAATTACGAAATTTTATGGAGGGTAAACCAAAATATATCATTTTTAAAGGAGAAATAGATCAAGAAGCGATGAAAAAAGAAAGATATAATATATCTGACCTAATGCTCCAATTAAGAATGAACGATATTCAATCTCCTAGTGAAGTAGAATTTGCTCTTTTAGAAAATAGCGGGTCTTTAACTATAATTAAGAAAAAAGATTGTTCTGTAAACATCGTTGATCCTTTAATCCAAGATGGAAAAATCAATGAAGAAGTGATAAAAAAATATAATATTTCGAAAGATTATATAATTAATAAAATCAGAACTTGCGGCTATTCTTCAGAAAAAGATATTTTCTTAGCTTTAGACTTAAAGGATTCTTTTTTCATTGTTCCTAAAACTTCTAAGAACAAAAAATAGATTCATACTTACATCAGTGTATACAGATACTAAAGTTGCTAATGCTACTCCAAAAGTACCTATTTTATCTACGAATATAAATAAAGAGATAATTCGTAAAAGAGATGAAGTAAATGTGGAGATGAAAGCTTCTTTTGATAGGCTCAATGCATTCATAGCGGCGAGGATGATAGATTCTATATAAAATACCACAAACGGGAAGGAAAGAGCTTTTAAGGAGGCGCTTCCTTCTTCAAGAGAGTATACTACTTTCAAAATAAATGAAGGAAATAAGAAAAATAAAGAACTGATACCTATACCTATGACTAAAGAAATTGTAAGTATTTTGATAAATAGGCTTTTCGCTTCTTTATATTCCTTTTTTCCTATTAAATTGCCCATTTTTGGTAATAGATAATTACTTAATGTAGTACTTAAAAATCCTGGCATTAAGAGTAAAGGCATAATAAAGGATGATAACAATCCATATTCACAAGTGATCGACGTAGCATCTTGTCCCTTTTTTATTAATATTCCCATCAAGATAATTGGCTCAAAAAAATAAGTCAAAGATCCGACTAGTCTAGCGGTTGTTAAAGGAAGAGAAAAGGAAATTATTTCTTGAAGATGATAATTTTCTTTTTTTGTAAACTCTTGAAGGATGTATCTAACTTTTTTATATATTTTATTGGAAGAGAATATTATATGGGCACCCATTTGAAATACTTCACCTAAGCATAAAGAATAAACGCAAAGAGAAGCTTTAAATTCATCGTTTTGATTAGTGAATAGATAAATTGCAATTAAGATAAATAAGAGTCTTCCTGATTCTTCAAAAACTTGCGCTACTGAAGTTAATTTAATTTCACCAATTCCTAAAAAATAACCTTTAATAATCGATGAAATAGAAGTTAGAGGTATAAGAAGAATAAAAGCTCTTAAGCATGGGATAACTTTTTCACTATGAAGAAGAGATGAGGAAATAAAAGGAGTAAAGATATTAACGATTATCATTAGTGATAAACAAAGCACAATGCAAAGAGAAAAAGAACTAATGATGATAGAAGTACATTTTTTTCTATTTTTACTTATTAATGTTGCAATAACCGTTGGTAAAGATAAGTTAGATAAAGTAAGTACTAAAACTAGCATTGGATTAATCATAGAAAAAATTGATATAGCTTCTAATCCAAAGGACCTAGTCATAATAATTTTAGAAACAATAGAGAGACCTTTTGCAAATAAACCGATAAATAAAATATTTACGAGTACCACTAAGAGATTTTTTTTCTTCATTTTGCTCCTTATTATTGAAAATAATCTTTGTAAATGCTATATTAGAAAAGCAATTGTTTATTTATTTATATTTATATATAAATATAGTAAGCTTATAGAAAGCTCCTTGCTTAATTTTAGTATTAAAAGAGCTTTATTAGAACAACGGAGGAAAGAAATATGCGTCGATTTTTCGGATATCTTGTAATTGTATTTACAGTTCTTGCTATCGCACTATTTGATATACAACCTCAAATTGAAAAAGTTAATTCTGGTTTAGAAATAACTGGAGGATATGAAATTGTATATCGTGTTGATGAATATGATAAAGATAAGAATGATATTTATGAAATCACAAAACAAGTTGATAAAAAATTAGAACAAAGTGGTGTTAAGAATTATACAGTTTTATCAGAATTAGATGATACTGATTCTTATTATCAAATTCGTATTAGAATGGGTGCTAAGAATACAACTTCTTTAAATTATGCATTAAAGTCTGTTGAATCAACTGGATCAATTACAGTATCAACTCTAGATAACTCAGGAAAAGAGTGTGGATTAAAAAGAGGAACAGCTAAGGTTAATTATGCTGGTTCTACTCCATACGTTGAAGTAGAGGTTGATAGCATTGATGATTGGACTACTCTTCAATCTGATGCTAAGACCGCATATGAAGAATGGATGAAAGAAAACAATCAAGATACATCTGAAAGTGAAATCACTGGTATTATGATCATTTGGATGGATAAAGCTGAAAATGACCAATATATTGATTGTATTGAAGAAACTAGCGACGCTATTCGTATGAGAAATAAAATCTTATCAATTGTTCCTGTTGACTATTTTGAAAAAGAGAAAGGTACTGTAAAGATTGCTTCTATCGGTGTTGGAGGTGAAGCAACTAATTTAACAAGTGAATCCGCTCATACTATTGAACGTATTATCAATGGTGAAGAATACGAATATAAACTAACAAAACTATATAGCGAAAGAATTGAACCAACAGCAGGTTCATATATTCAACCTTTACTAATTATATCTTCATGTGTTTTAGCTCTTGGCGCATTAGTTTACCTTGTAGCAAAATATGGATTTGCTGGCTTAACTGGTTTTACTTCATTAGTTACATCTATATTTGTTAATATCATCGTTTTCAATCTTATGAAATATACATTAACAATGATGTCTTTCTTAGGATTTATTGCAGCTGGTTTACTAAGTTTAACCATGATTATCAATTACTTAGATAAATTTAAAAATGAACTTTACAAAGGAAGAAATGCTTCTAAAGCTAGTGGTGAAGCATTTAGACAAGCTCTTCCAACATCAATTGATTTAACTATTGTTAGTTTATTAATAAGTATCGTTTCTTCATATGTTGCTACTAATGAAATTAGAATGATGCCTGTTGTCATGATTATTGGTTCATTACTTGCAATGATTGTTACTTTAGTAATCAATAAGATTGCAATGTATTGGTTAACAAATTCTAAACTTGGCTTAGAAAAGAAAAAAATCTTTGCTGTAAATGAAAAATTAATTCCAGATGTTAGCAAAAATGAATGCCAAAAGAAATTTACTTTCTTTAAGAATACTGATTTTAAGAAAGGCGGAAAGAGAAATTTCATTATTGGTATAACTACTTCTTTAGTATCTATCGTTGTTGTTCTTGCTTTATTCTTAGTTCCAAGTGTAAAGACATTCAATTATACTAACGATCTTTCTTCTAGTGGTAAAATCAATATCACTACTCAAGTTACTGATATACTAGATGATGAATCAAAGATTAGAAAACTTATTCAAGAAGCTGGTGTTGAAATTGAAATTACTGATATTCAAATTGGTGTTGGATATGATGTAGTTGTCGATGGAGAAGAAAATACTGTTGACGAAGTAGATTATATTTGTATTACCACTAAAGCTCCTATTGAAGATGATGGTATTAAAGCCGCGATTGAAGGTGTCTTGAATTCTGAAGATTATGATGAAGCAGCACAAATTGCATTTATGGCTAGTATTCCAAATGATCCTACTAATAAAGTTTCAAATAGTATCGTTTGTATTGCATTATTCTCTGCATTAGCAGTCGGTTACTTTGCATTAAGATATAAATATACATATGGTATTGCATCTTTAGCTACTTTACTTCCAACTGGCGCTATTACTGTAGGACTTATGGCAGCAACAAGAATCCCAGTTAATTCTCTTGCATTATCAGGTGTATTATTAGTGGTATTTGTTACAGCCTTATCACAAGTTACTTTATTCAATAAGGTTAAACAATTAAAACGTGAATCTAAAGTCAAAGTTACTACATACGAACAAAAAGAAGAAATTATCTTAGCTAGTGCTAAAGAAACAATGAATACAGTATTAATTATGACTTTAATTACTACTGTAATTGGCATTTGCTTATGCTTAATTTTACCAAATTCATTACGTGTAGCTTATGCTGGTGTTCTTGTTGCATCAATAATTGCAACATTAGCAAATAGATATATTCTTATTCCAGTTTTATTATTTAGCGAAAAACACTTCTCTATTAGAAGACTTCCAAAAGATCCAGAAAAAGCAAAAGCTAAGCTTCAAAAGAGAGCAAAGAAAGCAAGAGCTTCTTCATCTGAACCAGAAGAATCAATTATTCCTGGAATAAACGATTAATATTAAAAAGCTGCTTATGCAGCTTTTTTATTAGATTAGGAGGAGAAACATGAATTCATTAGTACAAAAAGTAATATCCAAGATGAATATATCACTAGAAGAATATTATAATTTAATTAAAGATGTTGATCTTTCTTCTTTAGAGAATCCTTCTTGTTTTAAGAATATAGATATTGCTACGGAAAGAATAAAACAAGCGATTAAGAATAATGAAAAGATTATGATATATGGAGATTATGATTGTGATGGAATAAGTGCCACTTCAATCCTTTATCTTACATTTAAGAAATTAAATTATAACGTTGGTTATTATATACCTTCTCGTTATAAAGATGGATATGGCATTAATGAAAATATGGTTGATATTATCTCTTCAAAAGGTTATAACCTTATCATTACTGTAGATAATGGGATTAGTCAGATTGATGCATTAAAAAGGGCTAAAGAGCTTAATATAGATGTTATTTTAACTGATCACCATGAAATATTAAACGACTTGCCTTTATGCTATACAATTGTTCATCCATCATTAAAAGAGAATAAGGAATATCTTCCAGAGTGTGGAGCATATGTTGCTTTTATGTTATCCATTAAGTTATTAGGATACGTGGATGAATATTTATTGACACTTGCTTCTTTAGCTACAATATCTGATATGATGCCACTTCGTTTAGATAATAGAAATATTGTTAAATTAGGCATAAAATCATTACAAAACAATAAATATGATACATTGATGAAATTATGTGATAATCCTTCTTTTATAAATGAAAAAACATTTTCATTTTCTATTGCTCCAAAAGTTAATTCTTTAGGAAGGATAATTAAAGATACTAAAGTTAATCGTATGGTTAGTTATCTAACATCTTGTAGTGAAGAAGAGCAAAATACTTTACTAAAATATATTAATAGTGTGGTGTTAGAAAGAAAAACGATAACAGATGAAGCTTTTAAAAAAATCGATTTGTCATCTTTTCAAAATGATAATGTTATTGTAAAAGTTTTTGATGATGTTTGTGAAGGTGTTATTGGACTTGTAGCTCAAAAAGTATTGATGGAATGTAAAAAACCTTGTGTTTGTTTATGTTATGGAGAGGAAGGCATATTAAAAGGAAGTTGCCGTTCATTAATAGGTTTTAATATTGCAGAAGCTTTGAATGACTTAGATGATTTATTGATAGCTCACGGAGGTCATGCTCAAGCTGGTGGTCTTTCGTTAAATAAAGAAAATTTACCTTTATTTACGGAAAAAATAAATTCATTAGCGAAGGGCGTCGTCTTAAAAGAAAAAGAAAAACTAATCGTGGATGTGACTAAAGATGATTTATCAGAAGATAATTTTTTAGAATTTAGTAAATTAGCTCCCTTTGGTGAAGGATTTGAAGAGCCTTATTTTAAAGTAAAGATATCTAAAGACAACATTATCAAAATAAGTAATGGGAAGCATATAAGAGGCAGTATTTCCTCTTCATGTTCATTTATTGGTTGGAATTTAGGGGAACGTGAATTTTTAGAAGATGTTTACTTAATCGGAAAATTAGAAATTAATGAATTTAGAGGAAAACAAACATTAAATCTTAAAGTTGAAGAAATACAATAATAATTAAAATGTAAAACGAATAAATTTTCTTAGGTGAAAAATATGATAAGTGAATTATTTACAAAACGCTTAAGAATCTTTATCGTTTTTATTTTCTTTCTTCTTGGAAGCATTTCTATAAAATTATTTTCTTCTTCGATTATTAATAATAAGAAATTATCGCGTTATGCCTTAAATTTATGGAATCGAGCTTTTCCTCTTGTTGGGGAACGTGGACTTATATTAGATAATAAAGGTAGAGTTTTAGTGGAAAACGAACCAGTTATATCTTTATATGCAGTGCCAAATCAAGTAAAAGATAAGGAAAAGGCTAGTTTAACAATATCTTCTATTCTGGGAGTAGATTATCAAACTATATATAAAAAAATAACCAAAAAAGCATCGATAATTACATTTCATCCTGAAGGAAAGAAATTAGATTACAAGAAGGCCAAAGATTTGATGAATCAAAATATTGATGGAATATATCTAATTCAAGATTATAAAAGATATTATCCATATGAAAAATATATGGCTTCATTAATTGGTTTTTGTGGAATTGATAATAATGGTTTAGCGGGTTTAGAAAATACTTATGATGAATATTTAAAAGGGAAAAACGGCACCTTAGAATATATGATGGATGCAAAAGGAGGACTTTTACCTAACCAAAATTATACTTTGACTAGTCCTTCAAGCGGTTTACATTTAAAATTAACGTTAAATTTAGATATTCAAAATGTGATTGAAAGAGAAATGGAGAACGCTAAGGCTCTTTATAACCCAAGTGAAATTTCTTGCATTGTTATGGATCCAAATAACGGGGAAATCTTAGCTATTGGATGTCGACCTACGTATAATAATAATCATTATCAAGAATATGATAGTAGTGTCTATAATCGTTTATTACCTGTATATAATTCATTTGAACCAGGTTCAACTTTTAAAGCGATGACATTTGCCGCGGCAGTTAACGAAAAGAAAATAGATATTGATCACGATTATTATTACGATAAAGGATATGAGATTGTTTCTGGCCAAAGAATCAAGTCGTGGAAGAAGGGAGGACATGGATTACAAACATATCTAGAGGTACTTCAAAATTCATCCAATCCTGGATTTGTGGAAATAAGTAGAAAACTTGGAAAAGAAAAAATGTATGAATATGTGGAAAGATATGGATTTTTAGATAAAACCAATGTTGATATTCAAGGTGAAAATAAGGGCATATTTTTTAAAAAAGAAAATTTTAAAGAATTAGAATGCGCTACTACATCATTTGGCCAAGGTATAAGTGTAACAGCAATTCAACTTGTTACTGCTTTTTCCTCTGTCATCAATGGAGGCATTTTGTATAAACCTCACATTGCCTCTTCTTTATTAAATGCAAGTTTTGAAGAAGTGTATCGTTTTGAAAAAGAAGAAGTAAGAAGAACAATCCAAGAAGAAACTTCCTTAATAATGAGAAGAGCATTAGAATGCGTTGTTGCCAAGGGCTCAGGAAAAAGAGCATATTTAGATGGATATCGAGTTGGAGGAAAAACAGGAACAGCTCAAATTGCCGAAAATGGCGCTTATAAAGAGGGGAAGTATATTCTTTCTTTTATTGGTGGAGCACCGATGAATAATCCAAAAGTTGTTGTTTATTTTTCATTAAAAGAGCCTCGTAATTGTATTCAATATGGCGGCACTACAGTTGGTCCTATTATAAAAAATATTTTGCAAGATATTTTACCTATTTTAAATGTGAAAAAAGATTATTCTGGACCTGAAAAGGAGTTTTCTTGGCTCGATGAAAAAACGGTGATTGTAGAAAATTATATTGGAAAAAAGAAAAGACAATTATATTCTCCTTACTATTCTTTTGCGTTTCTTGGCGAAGGCGATACAGTAATAGATCAAGTACCACGTCAAGGAGAAAGAATAGGAGAAGGAGGTCAAGTAATGATTCTCCTTGGTTACTAATATAATACTATAAA
>JALFBO010000051.1 GCA_022772105.1 Erysipelotrichaceae bacterium
GCGGCAGCACGTTCTTCTTCGAATTTCTTTAAGTTTCTTTCACGAAGTTTCTTTGCTTTATTTCTCTTATCTTTTGCATCTTGCTTATTAGCGTATACAAATAAAACAATTAATAGATATACACAAGCAAATGAGATAAGAATAATACCAAAAATAACGAAAGAAGACAATGAAATATGTGACCAACTCTTTAACCATGTAAAGAATTTTTCTTGAAATTGATATAATGGATAGAATGGATGAGAATGGAAGTTATCAGACATATTAGAAATGAATGTACCAAGGACTAAAGAAACAATACCAGCAACACCGATAATTCCACCAAGTGTAACCCAAATAATTTCCGCGATTTTTTGGTTCAATTCTTTTCTTTGTTGAGCACTTCTTATTTTTTTATTTTTATTAGCCATAATAGCCACCTATTCAATTATTGAGCACGTCTTTTAGCGGCTTCTTCTTGTTCAAATGCCACTAATTTGTCCCATAATATTTGATATCTTGTTCTCCATTCAGGTTCGTTTTTACCAATTTCAACTTGCCATAATTTTCTTGCTTCAACAATTTGATCTTTAATTGTTGTACCTTCATCTTCTGCTTTTTTAGATCCTTCCATATATTGAAGCATTAAGAATGAAGCATCATAAGCTTTTTTGAATCCTTCATCTTCTTTATCAGCATGTTCGTTTTCAAATTTTAAGAATCCAACAACTCTCTTTAAGTCATTTAAAATAAAGTTTGTAGCAGGTCCTGGTTCACCTTTAGATTGTTGCATAGCTTTATTAAAATCTAAGAATAATGCGTGAATTTGATCAACAAGGTTAATGCAAAGTAATGAACGGAAGAATTTTTCATCATATTTTAAGAAAGTATCTAATTCTTCTTCATATGTATTATCATTCTTTGATTGATTGATAAAACCTTTCATTACATCTTGTAATGTTTCGTGAAGTCCGACAATAAAATCTAACATTTTTAATTTTTGTCCTTTATCAGAAACAACTTTTTCACCATCGATAGAAACGATTGTTGAATCATCCCCATAAACTGCATCAACAAAGTCGTTTAAATTGTTTCTGATGTTTTTTCCAACATCACCATTTTGAGAAAGGAATCTTGATAAAGGAGCGCTTTCGATTAATCCATGTTCAATGAATTGCTTTCTTTGTTTATAGACGTTTAAATCAAATGTTTCCTTATTTTGAATGTATTCAAGTGCATCTCTAATCATTAATGAGACTTGATAAATTCCCATTACAAATCTTGTAGTTTGGTTCATAAATTTTTCTCCTTTTCATTTATATATTTTTCTATATCACTTACTGAATTAACTTCATATTTGGCCTCTTTTTTTATAGCATCTGGCGCTTTGCTCATAACGAAGCTGTTATTATAATATTCCTTAAACAAAGAAACATCATTTCCTGAATCTCCCACGACCGCTATTTCATCATCATTAACGCACATATCATCAGTAATAAGTTTTAATGAACTAGCTTTATTGGTTCCTTTCGCCATAATTTCAACTGCAGTATTAGACCAAACTGCTTCAGATATATCACCATACTCTTTTATGAATTCTTCAGTTGCCTTTTGCGCTACTACTCGGCATCTTTTTCTTATTCCATAACAAGGCATGATTTTGATAATATGACTATTTTCATCATCGAGCATCGCTTCAAGTTTCTTTTCACCAATGGTATATTTTTCTCGATATGCAAATTGCGTGCTGATTCCTATTGCTGCGAATAAGCGATATATCAAGTTACAATTTTTTTGTTGCAAATACATTTTACCATCGGATGTAAAGATTACCCAAATCAAAATCTTTTTATCATCCTTATTTGAATAATAGATTTTTTTTGCAATGTCATGACTAATACAGTTTTCTTTAACTATTTGGCCATCCTCAATAATGATACCGCCATTGCATCCAATCAAATTCAATTTTGATCCGATTTTTTTTGCCACTTTGCTAGAAACATTCTGATTTCTTCCTGTGACTAAAATAACCTTTTTACCTTCTTTAACAAACTTACGTAAAAATTTTTTATTCTTGCCAGAAATCAGTGAAATCTTTCTTTTTGGATAAAAAAGGGTACCATCTAAATCGGTAGCCAATACTTTAATCATTCATATCACCACATTAGATTATATATCAAACAAAATCATTATTCTATTACAATGTAATAAATATTAAAATTTATTGTTCTATTTTCTCTTATTTTCTTTCCTTTTCATTCCAAATAAAAAGCCTCTCCGAAGAGAGGTCGTTATTTTTATCGTTTTCCTTGGATTACGCCATAACCTCCGTCATCACGACGATAAAGTACTGATACAACATTATCTTCTTTATCAAGATATAAGAAGAAGTTATGTCCTAAGTTCTCCATTCTTGTTACAGCTTCATCTAAATCCATTGGTTCAAGATAAATTTCTTTAACTCTAACGATTTCATCGCTTTCATCGTCTTCTTCATTTTGAATATTTTCAAAAGCGATTGCTTCACCTAAACTTTCTTTATGTCTTCTATCTAGTTTAGTTTTTAATTTTCTCATTTGACCTTCTAATTTGTCAACTGCTAAATCGATTGCTGCATAAAGATCATCTTCAGAGACTTCAACACGGAAATCCATCATTTTAGTGAAAATTGTAATTTCAATTTTTTGTTTTGTTTTATATGTTCTAATTAATACGTTCGCGGTAATATCTTCATTTATGATGAAATATTTATCCATCCTTCTTAATTTTTCTTCAATCGCGGATTTGATTGAATCTGTTACTGCTACATTTTTTCCAATAATTTTACATTTCATATATTTTTCTCCCTCGTGGATAAAAGATCTATCCACTTTCTGTAGATTTCTTCATCTACAA
>JALFBO010000095.1 GCA_022772105.1 Erysipelotrichaceae bacterium
CCAAATTCAAAAAAATACCGTTACAAGTTAACGCAAATTAAAAATGAAGAAGAATTTAATCGCGTAGTAGATGAGATTTTGAAAGATTATCAAGAAAGATGATTTATATAAAAGATTTTTATAATTATAGGTAAATAGAAACGAAAATTAATTTTCATTGCATAGAACTATATTTTTAGATAAAATATAGACGTCTTGAAATAGAAAGAAGGTATTATAAATGGAAGAAAAATTAACAGACCAAGAAGTGGTTAGACGTCAAAAAGTTGAAAAATTAAAAGAGATGGGAATTGATCCATTTGGACAAGCGTTTGATCAAACTGATTGGTCAAAAGATATTAAAGAAAAAGTTGCAGGCAAAACACATGAAGAAGTAGAAGCGATGGATTTACATGTATCAGTTGCCGGAAGAATCATGTTTATCCGTAAAATGGGAAAAGCAAGTTTCTTCGCTTTACAAGATAAAAAAGGAAAACAACAAGTCTATATTTCTATCAACGATGTAGGTGAACAAACATATACATTATTTAAGATGGCGGATGTTGGTGATATTGTTGGTGTTAAAGGAAAGGTTATGTTAACACAAACTGGCGAACCTACTGTTAAATGTTTAGAATATACACATTTAACTAAAGCTTTAAGACCTTTACCTGAGAAATTCCATGGATTAACAGATAAAGAAGAAAGATATAGACGTAGATACGTTGACTTAATAATGAATGAAGAAGCAAAAAGAGTGGCTTTATCTCGCCCTAGAATCATTAGAGCAATGCAATCTTATTTTGATTCATTAGGGTTTGTCGAAGTAGAAACTCCAGTTTTACAAGCAATACAAGGAGGAGCTACAGCTCGTCCATTTATCACTCACCATAATGCTTTAGATAAGGATTTCTATTTGCGTATCGCTACTGAATTACCATTAAAACGTTTAATCGTTGGTGGACTTGAAAAAGTGTATGAATTTGGAAGATTATTTAGAAATGAAGGAATGGATTTAACACATAATCCAGAATTTACTACAGTTGAATTATATGAAGCTTATGGCGATTTATCATCTATGATGAGAATTACTGAAGGCGTTATCAAACATGCTGCACAAACAGTAATTGGTAAAGAAGAATTTATTAATATTTTTAATCCAGAAGGAGAAAAAATTGATTTATCTAAACCATTTAGAAAAGTTACTATGTGTGAAATGATTAAAGAACAAACTGGAGTTGATTTTAAAGCAAATAATTATTCTTTAGAAGAAGCCACTAAAATTGCTAATGAACATGGTGTAGAAGTAGAAAAACACTTCACTGTAGGTCATATTATTAATGCGTTCTTTGAAAAGTTCTGCGAAGATAAATTAATTCAACCAACATTCTTATGCTCACATCCAGTTGAGATTTCTCCATTAACAAAAAGAGATGTAGAAGATCCAAGATTTGTTCAAAGATTTGAACTCTTTATTGGAGGTAAAGAATTCGCTAATGCGTATACCGAATTAAATGATCCTATCGATCAAAAAGAGAGATTTATCGAACAATTGAAAGAAAGAGAAGCAGGTAATGATGAAGCTTCCCAAATGGATGTTGATTTTGTTGAATCACTTGAATACGGTATGGCTCCAACTGGTGGAGTAGGAATTGGAGTTGATCGTTTAGTAATGCTATTAACTGAACAAGTATCAATTAGAGAAGTAATTCTTTTCCCACATATGAAAGATAGAGGAAATTAATAAAGAGAAAAAGCCCCACGAACAAGTATTAAATAAGGGATTTTTCTAATATGCAAAATATAGTCAAAAGAAAACCTCATCCAAGAGTTTATAGCTAAGCTCAATGGTGAGGTTGTTTTTATTGTTTCATTTTCATAATAATCATTCTAACTTTATTGGAGACATCAACAAGCAATATACAAACGAAAAAGGATACCTAAGCATTTACGCCAAAGTATCCTATTTTTAATACCTTAGAAAAATTTCTAATGAAAGTATAGTCAAAGATATGTATGAAGAAAGCGGACATAATGAATATAATTGATATTCTCAGATGGATACGCATAATGTTTTGATGTATTTTAATAGAAATTTTACAGCTAACATAATGACAATGTGTTGACAAAAGACATCTTTTTGCATATACTATGCTTGAATGGAGGTGTCTATATGGCAACAACAAATTTGAATATTAGAATAGATAAAGACATCAAGGATCAAGCTGAAGAAATTTTCAATGAACTCGGTCTAAATATGACAACCGCTGTAAATATGTTCCTAAGAACAGCTATCCGTGAACAAGGCATCCCTTTTGAACTGAAATTAGATGTACCGAATGAAACAACAGCTGCTGCGATTGAGGAAGGACGAAAAATGATGTCTGATTCTTCTGCACCAAGATATTCCAGTATGGATGCTCTAAAGAAAGCTCTTGAAGTATGAAATATGATGTACAGTTTACCAATCAGTTTAAGAAGGATTTGAAGCTTGCAAAGAAGCAAAATAAGAATCTTGATAAACTGTTTGTGGTAATCGATATTCTAGCGAATGGCGGCACGCTGGATGAAAAATACAAAGATCATGATCTCACCGGAAACTACAAAGGTGCTCGTGAATGTCACATTGAACCGGACTGGCTTCTAATTTATGAGATTCGTGGAGATGTACTTGTTTTAATGCTCTATCGGCTTGGAACACATTCTGAGTTATTTAAGAAATAAGTGAAATTCAACTTTGTAGATTCCAGTTTGTAAATCACAAAAAAATAGTAGTTTGTTAGCATCGGTCAAAGAAATCTGATTGGTGCTTTTTTTATGCTCGACAACGATGCCAGTCAATTTTTATGGCTGTTTTCAAACAGAAGATGCGCTATGAAGGGAAGCATAACCAAAAAATCCCTTATTAAGGTGCTCTAATAGGGCTTTTATTTTTTAAAAATCCAATCAATAGAACATACTACTAATTGGATTAATTAATTTTATTTTTTTATTTTTTCTAGATAAAAATTTTTTTCTTTTACAATCTCGTTTCTCAATTCTGATTCTGTAGGCAAATACAATTTATATTTTGAAGCAAACAGCTGTTCGTTACCTTTCAAGATAGAATATTTGGCTATATCTTCATCCGTATCTGAACAAAGAACAATACCTAGTGTTGGATTATCATCAGAGGCTTTCTTCAATTCATCATACATTCTAATATACATATCCATTTGTTCAACATCTTGGTGAGTAATTTTTGATGTTTTTAAATCAATAAGTACAAAGCACTTAAGAATATAATTATAAAACACCAAATCAATGAAATAATCTTCTTTTTCGGTGTGAATTCTTTGTTGTCTCGCAACAAATGCATATCCTTTGCCTAACTCCATAAGAAATTTTTGTAAGTGACTTATAATAGCTTTTTCAACATCACTTTCAAGATA
>JALFBO010000099.1 GCA_022772105.1 Erysipelotrichaceae bacterium
AAGAAATATAAATACGTTATTTATACGTTAGATAAAAATAATAACGAAATTATCCTTTATACAAGTCCGTTAATTTCTTATACTGCTTCTCAAGCATATCAAGCTTCATATACAAAGGTAGCACCTCAAGATGCTTCGATAACTTATTTTAGTGATCATGTTGAAATTGAAGTTAATCCTTCATTTACTAGTGATTATGATAGCTTTGAATATCGTTTAGAAGTATTAAATTCTTCTTCCCAAGTATGCGGTTATTACCAAGGAAGAGGAGTAGCTTCAATTACAATAAATGATATATCCTCTTTAGATGAAATTAATTTTAAATATTATGATATTGGACATTTTATTGATCAAGATGTCACTTATAATTCTTCAATCCTTCAAGGCGGAAAATTTGGGTTTAATATTATCCAAACTGTAGAAGGTACGCAACGTGATGTAAGTACAAATACAGATATTATTTCAGTAGGAGAATTAAGCTATATTGATAGTTCTTATGATTTTAAGTGTCGTGTAACTTTAAATGTTCAAGAAAATGATAAAATAGTAGCATATAATAAAGAAACATCGTTATTAGTAAATGGTAATTCATATAGAATAAGTGTAGCAAATGTTTATGGAACGATTTCTTATACATATGTGATTTATATAATGGATAGTAATAGACAAGAAGTTTCTCTTTATAAGAGTCCAATAATTACGTATTCAGGATCGCAAGACTATCAAGCTTCATATACAAAGGTAGAACCTAAAGATGCTTCGATAACTTATTTTAGTGATCATGTAGAAATTGAAGTTAATCCTTCATTTACTAGTGATTATGATAACTTTGAATATCGTTTAGAAGTATTAAATTCTTCTTACCAAGTATGCGGTTATTATCAAGGAACAGAAAATGCGATAATTACGATAAATAATGTAGAAGTCTTAGATAAAATTAATTTTATCTATTATGATATTGGTCATTTCCCTAATAAGGATGTTATATATAAATCTTATTTTTATTCAAGCGGAAAAGAATTCTGTCTACCAACTATTCAAATGGGAGAAGCATTAGGATTTGATGGTACCAACTTTACTTTAGACTATTCCATCTCTATCGCGGACACTTATGTAATTGAAAGCATTGATTTAGTGGTAAATGATGGAACTACTGATTATACCAAAAACATATTGAGCCCAGCAAAAAGCGGAACTATAGCGTTAGATCATGTTGAAGGAGCTTTAGGAGAAGTAGGAATCACGCTTCAACTAAAATTTAAAGATAATCAAAATGATAACAATAGTCATTCTTTATCAAGCCAGGCAACTTCTTATACGATGAACTATGAATTTGAAGTTACTAAGACTATCGCCGATAGCTTCTCAGCTTCTACTACTCTACCTATTGATTTATACTTTAATTATAGATTACCAACCTCATATAGTATTTCCATCAAAGATGAAGCAAACGCTGTGGATATTACTACTGGCTTAGCTGAATCTTATTATCTAAATACTATAACACCTTCAAGTGATATCAATTTAGTTGTTCAACCTTTAGATGAAAGTTCAAATCCAGTTTTACAAGCAACGACGATACATATCTCTAGTGAGGAAGCAAAGAGCATTTTTGAAAGCACGCCACATTCACTATATGCTGTTAATCCAGGGGATGCGCTTATTACTTATAATGATGATGGCACAATCAATATGTATCGTAAAACTAATTTCTCATGTGGAGATACTCGCATTAGCATGAATGCGTTTATCTATGAAACTTCTTCTACTGGTGAAGATGGAAAAACCATTTATCAAAATGGACATGATTCTATAGAGAGCAATGGATATTCAATTATTGAAGATATTCCTTCCAATATGTATATATTTAATTATTATATATATTTGGATTATGAAAACGTTCGTTATATTTCCTTTATGGAATATCCTTCTGGAACGGCTGGACCTTCAGAATCTATTGGATCATATGAAGTATCCACAGCCTCAGGAGAAAATACGATAAAAGTAAATATATCAAGTTATGGATACTTAGAAAATAGAATTGTGGTTAATGGAGTAGAGTATCAATTTACTACATATACATCAATGGAAGATTCAACAGCATCATTAACTCTTCCTGAACAAGAGATTACTTCTATAAAAGTATACTTCACAGAATATGGTAGTTCGTATGAAACAGTAGCATCTGAAATACCTATAAAAGGAAATAAATTTAAAGAATACACGTTATAAGATTTATTATTGTTTAAAAGGAGGAAACAATATGAAAAACAAAAAAACCAATGAAAAAATAATTAAGAAAGTGTGGTCTATAGCTAGCATTGTTCTGATTTGCTTAGTTCTATTCATCTTCCTACTTGGAATCATATTTGAACTAGCAGCACCTACATCAGGATTTGCAATATGGACAAAAGAAAACATCTGGGATGTTACTACTTTACCACAAGTGTGGAATGAACATAAAAAGAATGTTATACATTGTATTTTACTTATTGTTATCATTTTAGGTATAACTAAATTATTAAGATTACTATTTAGAAAATTAATGCAAAAGAGTAATAAAGCAAGAACAATGTTTACTTTACTTGATGGAATGGTTAAATATGGTTCTGCAATAGCATTAATCTTCTTAATATTACAAGCGTGTGGTGTTAATACTACAGCAATATGGGAATCCGTAGGAATATTAACATTAATTGTAGGCTTAGGTGCTCAATCACTAATCGCTGATATTATCGCTGGTATTTTCATTATCTTTGAAAATGAATATACAGTTGGAGAAATTATTTCAATTGATGACTTCAGAGGAACTGTATCAGAAATTGGCATTAGATCTACAAAATTATTAGATATGGCTGGGAATATCAAGATTGTTAACAATTCTGATATTAAAAATGTCGTTAACTTATCTAGAGAATTATCACTTGCTATTGTCGATTGTGAATTCCCTTACGATGTACCACTTGAATTTGTTGAAAAATTATTAAAAGATAATTTAGAAAACTTTAAAACAAGAATCCCAGAAATCGTTGAAGGACCTTTCTATAAAGGAGTTTCAGGATATGGAGCAAGCAATGTTGCTGTTAAACTAATTGCTAAATGTTCTGAAGAAGACCGCTACCAAGTTCAAAGAGATTTATTAAGAGAATATCGTGTTCTCTTCGTTGCTAATGGCATTGACTTAAGCTACGATCAAATTGTTGTTAATCAACCAGAAAAGAGTAAAATTATTGCCTCTGAACAAATTAAGAAAGAAGCAGATGCATTTGTTGAAGAACAAAAGACTGCTTCTGAAAATTTAGAGGAACAAGTTAGAGAATAAAATGAGTGTGTTATTAGTTTATTTTACAGGAACTTATAATACTAGATTTCTTGTTTCTAAGGTGGAAGAAGGATTTGTTAATCTAGGAGCAAGCGTTAAAAAGATAGAAATAAATAAAGATAGTCCTATTGAAGAAGTTAGTTCTTATGACTATATTGGATTTTCTTATCCTATTTATGGATTTAATGCGCCTTCTTGCTTTGTAAAATATATTAAGAAGATGAAATTTAAACCTCAGCAACGCTTTTTCATATTTAAAAACAGCGGAGAAACTATGGCATTAAACAATGCTTCTAGTCGCAAAATCTTTCGCCTTATGAAGAAAAATAAAGGAATTTTCCTTGGTGAATATCATTTTATTATGCCATATAATATTCATTTTCCATTCGAAGAAGATTTTATTAAACAAATTATTAAGGAAGACAAAAAATTGCTTGATATTATGTTTTATAATCTTAATCATAATGTAGTGAAGAGAATTAAAAGTAATCCATTCTTTTCCATAGCTGCCTTCTTTGTGTCTATACAAGCTATTGGAGGAAATATTAATTCGTTCTTCTATAAAATCGATAGAAAAAAATGCTCTAAATGTGGATTATGTGTAAAAAATTGCCCAAGTAATAATATCGAACTTAAAAATGATAAAATTATATTTCATCATTCTTGTTATATGTGTATGCGTTGCTCATTTTATTGCCCTCAAAAGGCTATTAGCATTGGATTTTTACAAAATTGGTTAGTGCATAAATATTATAATTTAGAAAATTTGTGGCAAGATGATGAACCATCTAAAGAATATATAAATGATAAAAGTAAAGGATTTTATAAATGTTTTATAAAGACATTTAAAAATATTGATGAAGAATATGAAAGTATCGCTAAGTGATATTTTCATATTTTTTTAAAAAAGAAAGAAGCTTTTGATTAATAAAAAGAACATGTTGATATGTAAAATAACGCTATAACCTAATAATGATAGGCTTAATGAAAGACAATTAATTGTTTGTCATTTTTTAAAACAAATATCACACTTCGGTAAATGAATCTTTGACAGAAAACATTTATTATGATAATAATTAATATACGCGTGAGAACAAAGGTTCTCATTTAAGGTATGAGGTAAAGAAAAAGAAATGAATAAATTTATGGAAATGGCTATTGAAGAAGCTAAAAAGGGAATTTTACAAGGACATGGTGGGCCTTTTGGCTGTGTTATTGTAAAAAATGATGAAATTGTTGGAAAAGGTCATAATGAAGTATTAAAAAATAATGATCCTACATGTCATGGAGAAATAATGGCGATACATGAAGCATGTAAAACTTTAAACACCTTCGATTTAACGGGTTGTGAAGTATATACAACAGGTGAGCCATGTCCCATGTGTTTAGCGGCTATTTTATGGGCTAATATTGAAAAAGTATATTATGGATGCAATATTTTCGACACTGAAAAAATAGGGTTTCGCGACAACAAGTTTTATAAATTCCAAAATAATCCTTCACAAAGACAAAAAATGATTAAGGAATTAGATAGAGATCAATGCTTAAAGTTGTACGATTTATATAATAGTTTAACTGATAAAAAACAATACTGATCAGTAATGTGCATTTATATATAGTTTTCTCATTTTAAAAAGATATTTTAATATTTATCGATTATTGTTTATTAATAAAAATTATCGTATTAAAATATAAAAGATAGAAAAAGGAGTATTTATGAACGTAACTAAAGATATTTATTATGTTGGTGTCAACGATCACCAAGTTGATCTATTCGAAGGACAATATGATGTCCCTAATGGAATGGCGTATAATTCCTATGTAATCATGGATGAAAAGATTGCCATTATGGATTCGGTTGATAAAGATTTCGCTTCTGAATGGATCAATAATATTAAAGAAATTTTAAAAGGAAAATCTCCTTCATATATAATTATTCAACATATGGAACCAGATCATTCAGGATCTCTTAAAACATTTATGGAAGAATTTAAGGATACTGTAATTGTCTCTTCTTCTAAAGCGTTTGTAATGATGAAGAATTTTATTGATGAAGAATTTGAAGAAAGAAGAATCGTCGTTTCAGAAAATTCTTTATTGAATCTTGGAAAACATACATTAAGATTTATCAGCGCTCCTATGGTGCATTGGCCAGAAGTTATCGTTACA
>JALFBO010000146.1 GCA_022772105.1 Erysipelotrichaceae bacterium
ACTGTTTCTGTAGTTGCAGGAGTTTCTGATGAATTAGGTGTAACAGAAGAAACAGGCTTTTTACCACCACAAGAGAATAATAGTGCAGCGGTTAGAACACAAAATAAAGCTTTTTTATTATTTTTCATAATACCTCCTAAAAATAACACTTATATAATAACATTATAAGAGACATAAAAGAATAAAAATGAGAAAAAATTGAGATAATATAAAATATATATCAAAAATAAGTAAAAAAGATTGCTAGTTTAATAACTAACAATCTTTATATGTTATAAGGAAACTATTTGCTTGCTTTGTCTTTAATAGCAGCTTGAGCAGCAGCTAAGCGAGCAACTGGAACACGGAATGGTGAACATGAAACATAGTCAAGTCCTGCTTTGTGGTAGAATTCAATTGATTTTGCTTCTCCACCAGTTTCTCCACATACACCAATGTGTAAGTTTGGATTTGTTCCTCTACCAAGTTTAACAGCCATAGAAACAAGTTTTCCAACACCGTTTTGGTCTAATGTCTTGAATGGATCTTCTTCTAAAATCTTATTTCCATAGTAGTCTGGTAAGAATTTAGTTACGTCATCACGAGAGAAACCAAATGTCATTTGTGTTAAGTCGTTTGTACCAAATGAGAAGAATTCTGCTTCTTGAGCGATTTCATCTGCAAGTAATGCAGCACGAGGAATTTCAATCATTGTACCAACATGGTATTTCATGTTAACACCAGCTTCAGCGATTAATTTATCTGCTGTTGAAGTGATAATGTTCTTAACGAATTTTAATTCTTTAACTTCTAATACAAGTGGTACCATTATTTCTGGTTCAATAGCAACGCCAGTTCTCTTTGAAACAGCAATTGCAGCATTGATAATCGCGGTTGTTTGCATTTCACAAATTTCTGGATAAGAAACTGCTAAACGGCATCCACGGTGACCCATCATTGGGTTGAATTCGTGTAATTCTTCACATCTTGCTTTAACTTGTTCAACTGTTCTACCAGTTGCTTTTGCAAGTTCTTCAATCTTGTCGTCTTCTTGTGGTAAGAATTCATGTAGAGGTGGATCTAATAAACGAACGTTAACATTTAATCCGCCCATGATTTCATATAGACCTTCGAAGTCTTTTTGTTGCATTGGAAGTAATTCTGCTAAAGCAGCTTTTCTTTCTTCAACTGTATCTGCTAAGATCATCTTTCTCATAGAGAAGATTCTATCTTTATCAAAGAACATGTGTTCTGTACGGCATAGACCGATACCTTGTGCACCGAATTCTTTAGCTTGTGCTGCATCACGTGGAGTATCTGCATTTGTACGAACTTTTAATTTTCTTGCTGCATCTACCCAACCCATTAATCTACCGAAGTAACCAGCTGATAAGTCTGGGTTAACAGTTTTAATAGAACCTAAGTAGATTTTACCAGTTGAACCATCGATTGAGAATGTATCGCCTTCGCCATATACTTTGCCATCGATTGTAACTGTTTTTGCTTCTTCATCAATTAAAGCAGCTGAACAACCACAAACACAGCATTTACCCATACCACGAGCAACAACTGCAGCGTGTGATGTCATACCACCACGCATTGTTAAGATTGCTTCTGAAGCAACCATACCAATGATATCTTCTGGAGAAGTTTCTGCACGAACAAGAACAACTTTTTCTCCGTTTTCGTGTCTTCTTTCAGCTTCTTCAGCTGTGAAAGCTAATTTACCTGTACCAGCACCTGGACCAGCTGCTAAACCAGTAGCAATTGGAGTTGCTGCATCTAATTCTTTCTTATCGAATGTTGGTAATAATAATTTATCGAATGAAACTGGATCGATTCTTAATACTGCTTCATCAGTTGTGATTAATCCTTCATCAACCATGTCACAAGCCATCTTTAAAGCAGCAGCTGGAGTTCTCTTACCATTACGTGTTTGTAAGAAGTATAATTTACCTTCTTCAACAGTGAATTCCATATCTTGCATATCTCTATAGTGAGCTTCCATAGTTTTGATTGTGTTCATGAATTGTTCATAAACATCTGGCATACGTCTCTTTAATTCATCGATATGTAATGGAGTTCTGATACCTGCAACAACGTCTTCACCTTGTGCATTTGGTAAGTATTCAGCGGAAATAACTTTTTCACCTGTACCTGGGTCACGAGAGAAAGCAACACCTGTACCTGATGTTTCACCCTTATTACCGAAAGCCATTGATTGAACGTTAACAGCTGTACCCCAAGAATATGGAATACCATTCATCATACGGTAAACGTTAGCACGTGGGTTGTCCCATGAACGGAAAACAGCTTTAACAGCTTCTAATAATTGATCTTTTGGATCAGATGGGAAATCTTCGCCGAAGACATTTTTATAGTAAGCTTTATATTTAGCAACTAATTCTTTTAATTCATCAGCAGTTACTTCTGTATCTAATTTGTAACCTCTTGATTCTTTTAATTCATCTAACATCTTATCCATATCTGTTCTTGGATGACCTTTAGCGATGTTTGTGAACATTAAGATGAAACGTCTATAGCTATCGTAAGCAAATCTTACGTTACCTGTTTCTTTAGCTAAAACTTCTACTGTTTGATCATTTAAACCTAAGTTTAAGATTGTATCCATCATACCTGGCATTGATACTCTAGCACCTGAACGAACAGATACTAATAATGGATTATGATCGCCACCGAATGTTTTGCCTGTCATTTTTTCAACAGCTTTGACATTAGCAAAAATTTCTTCAATTACTGATTCTGGTAATTTCTTACCACTATCATAATATAGTGTACAAGCTTCTGTTGTGATTGTGAAACCTTGTGGAATTGGGACACCAATGTGTGTCATTTCTGCAAGGCCAGCACCTTTACCACCAAGGAGCTCTTTACCTTTACCGAAAGCTTCAGTAAATAGGTATACATATTTTTTTGGCATATTTATCCTCCTATTTATAACGGCATAAAAAAACCGTTAGCTATGCTACGGAGATATTTTAACACAAAGATTTTCTAATTAAAACAAAAATTATATATTAGTTAAACACTTTATTTATAATAAATAAATAATAATTTTTATTTTATTAAATTACCTGTTCTTATTTACTTTTACATTCTTTATTAAAAGTGAAGTAAAATATCAAACAAAAAAGAAAGAATCATTATAATGATCTTAATAATTTTTCTTCTTCAATAGTTAAAAGACGATATTCGCCTTCTTTTAAAGAAGAACAATCTAAAAAGGCAAATTTTTTTCTATTCAAATTTACAACTTTATAGCCAAAGTATTCAAACATTCTTTTCACTTGATGAAATTTACCTTGATGTAATGTTAACTCAAAATGAGTAGCATCTATTTTAATTAAATGGGCAGGCATAGTCATTTCTTCATCTAGAGGAATTCCTTTTTTAAAACTAGATTGAACGATTTCAAAATTAGTCATTTCTTTATCTATTTCTGCTTCGTACACTTTATCAACGTGATATTTTGGTGACAATAAACGATGAGCTAAAGGCCCATCATTAGTAAGTAATAAACATCCCGTTGTATCTTTATCTAATCTTCCAACTGGGAAAAGATGGACAAAGTTATAATCAACTATTAAATCTAAAACCGTAGGAGAAGAGGCGTCTTCTGTGGCAGATAAATATCCTTTTGGTTTGTTAAGAAGAATATAATAAAATTCCTTATACTGCAATAATTCATCGTCAAAGAATACTTTGTCTTCGTTTTCATTTATATTCAAGGAATCTTTTACGTTAAAAGAACCATTAACGCATATTCTTTTGTCTTTTATTAATTTTTTTACTTCTTTTCTTGAACCAAGTCCACAAGAAGATAAGAATTTATCTAATCGCATAATGTTTCTCTTTTTTCTCTAATCTACTATAAATTAATTTACAAATGAAGAAATTAGCAATAGCGACACCTACACCAAGAATTCCTCCAACTAACACATCGGAAAAATAATGTGCTCCAAGATAAATGCGTGAAAAACCTACCATAAAAGCTAGAGGTAAAGCAACATATCCCCATTTTCTCCATCTAATAAATATTGTTGTCGCTAAAAAGAAAGCGGTGAAGGTATGACCAGAAGGGAAAGAATAAGAAGAAGGATGACGATAATGAATTTTATCCATCATGAGGACAAAACCATCAATCTCATGGTAAGGTCTTATTCTTTTTACTAAAAATTTAATGGAAAAAGGTAAGAAACCAGCACCATCTAATAAAAGCCAGCAAATCCCAAAAAATAATAAACCGAATGAGAAAGTTAAGCATAACTTTTTATTTTTTATCGCGTGATATATAGTCATTGTTAAACAAAAAACAATAACTACCACGCCAAATTCACTAAGCCAAGTGAATATAAGGGAAATATAAGATATAACAATATTTAAACTAGAAGCTAACCAAGTGCTAATTGCTTTGTCCATTAGTTTCTTCCTCACTTTCTTTTTCTTTGTCTTTTCTACCTATTAAGAATGAGATAGTTCCTCCTATTATAAATGAAAGAATACTTAGACTAATTTGAAGAGCATCTAATACTACATCATAATCACTAAATGTTTTAGTATATATACAGGCAATGGAACCTACAATTAATCCCATAATGGCAAAATAAGTAGGAACAGGATAATGCTTTAATAATTTTCCCATTACAAAGGATACGATAAAGAAACCAAGCACTATACCTATAGCAAGAGGAATAAGGATTAATATGTTATGTCCAAGATTTTGAAATTTTATGATTTCAGAAACAATATTTAGAATAGATTCATAAAAACCAAGAACCATTAAAAGCATAGAACCAGAAATTCCAGGAGCCACTAAAGCGGAGGAGACAATAAATCCAATCAAAACTAAATAAAACCAGGTACCTACATTTAAAGAAATCGTATTTACATTCGCACTTGGTAAGAAACATAGACCTATCATTAGTGCTAAGAAAATAACTCCCCAAATGAAAGATATAGGAGATTCTTTCCCACTTACATTCTTATATAAAGAAGGCAAAGAACCAACAATAAATCCCACAAATAAAGTTACAACGATTAAAGGACAATGTTCTAGTCCCCATTTTAAAGGGAAGACTAAAGCAATAAACCCTACCACGGCACCAAGAAGAACAGGTAATATTACCTTCATAGAATCTTTAAAGTGTTTGAATATTTGATTGACGGCATTAATTAAGTCATCATAAATTTTAAGAATTACTGCAAGAGTTCCTCCAGAAACTCCAGGGATTATCATAGCTATTCCTACGGCAATACCTTTTAAAAAATAAGAAGAAGTTTTTCCAAGATGAGAAAAAAAGCTTTTAATTTTATTCATTTGTTTTTCTCCTTTGCACTTATTATTTTAAAGCAAAACTGTCGTATATAATAGAAATAAATTTAAAAAGCGGAAAATATTGTTTCATCAGAAAGTGAAGAAGAATATCCTTTTAGTAATTTTTCTTCTGTTAAATTTTCTTTTTCTTCACCTTTAATATCAAAAGCTACTTTTCCATTATTCAAAATAATAAGTCTATTTCCATATGTTAAAGCAGTTTTAAGATTATGAGTAATCATTAATGTGGTGATTTTTCTTCCACTTATTAAAGAAGAGGTGATATTCATTATTATATCTTGAGTCTTAGGGTCAAGCGCAGCCGTATGCTCATCAAGTAAAAGTAATTTAGGATTAGAATAAGTGGCCATGTATAAGGATAAAGCTTGGCGCATACCACCACTTAAATGTTCACAAGCAGTGTTTAAATTATTTTCAAGACCTAGATCAAACGTCTTTAAATCTTTTATGATTTGTTCTTTTAAAGATTTAATAAAGCCTCTTTTTAAAAAGGTTTTTTCTTTGGTTGCTAAAAGAATGTTTTCATAAACACTTAAATGGGGTGCTGTGCCTTTTAAAGGATCTTGATAAACAATGCCAATACTTTTCATTCTTTTATTCTTTTTTACCTTTGAAAGGTTTTCCTCGTTTAAGATAATATCTCCATAATATGGTACTGCACCTATAATACTATTAAATAAAGTAGATTTTCCCGCGCCATTAGAGCCAAGAATACAGATAAAGTCTCCATCTTCTACTTCTAATGATAAAGAGGATAATACCTTTTTCTCTAATGATGTCGACTCATTAAAAATTACTGTGATGTTATTTAACGTAAGCATTATGATTCACCTTCTTTTTAAATTTTATTTTTGATAAGCATATACATATTACTAAACATAAGGCACTGATTAATTTCATCGTGGTAGGTTCTCCACCTAGTTGAAGAACTAAAATATAAATGAAACGGTAGATAATGCTTCCTAGAGAAATAGCAAGAAGCATAAACGGTAAGCTATGTCTAAATCTAATAAGTGATTCCCCCATGATAATCGTGGCAACTCCAACGACCATCATGCCAGTACCAAAAGAAGAATCATAATATCTTTGTTGCTCCATAAATAAGGCGCCCGATAAAGCGATAAGCCCATTTGATAAAGCGAGTCCAATAATTTTAAGATTATCGATATTAACTCCTTGGGTTTCAATCATCGTTTCATTATCACCACAAGCTCTTACTGATAGACCGGTTTTAGTTTTAAAGAACAGAAATAATAATATACCAACAAGAACGACTATACCTATAGCAATGAAAAGTGAAGCTATGTCATTATTACGAGGGAAAATGGTTAATGTTTTTTTATCTAGTGACATATTTGGATCTAAACCAGTGACCCACAAGTTAATAGTATAGAAAGCTGTCAAAGTCAAAATACCCGCTAGAACCTTGTCAATGTGCAGTTTTGTGTGTAATAAAGCAGTAATTGTTCCAGCCCCTGCTCCACCTATAAAAGAGAGTAAGATTCCAAGAAATGATAGATTGTTTTGACAGCACATAACAGCGATAGCTCCTCCTAAAGTGAAGGAAGCTTCCGCGGTTAAATCGGTGAAGTTTAATATTTTAAAAGATAGAAAGATGCCAAATCCGAGTAAGGCAAAAATAAATCCTAATGTTAATGTGTTTAAAATCATAATTAGCTAACCTCGTTTAATCATTATCAGTTATTTTGACTAAATTTGGATCATTTAATATAGAAGAAGGAATAGAGATATTTGTTTCTTCTATATAACTTGTATTTAAATATGTTTTTAGATTATCTTTAAAGACTTTTACTGGAATGTCTTTTATTTTGACTCCTTCTAAGATAGAAATAACCATATCTGCCGTTGTCTCACCAAGCAACTTATAATTGATACCAACACATAGCATACCACCATCTTTTACTTCGCTATCAGCACCGGTATAACAAGGAATCTTCTTTTCTCTACAGATAGATGAAAGAACAGACATAGCGGAAGCTACTGTATTATCATCAGTTACAAACATAGCCTCTACTTTATTTACTAAAACTGAAGCAACTTCGCTCATTTCTCCTGCATTTTGAATAGTAGAAGAGATAACTTCAATCTTCTTTTCTTTACAGTATGCTTCAATCTTTGCTTTATTAGATACGGAATTATCTTCGCTTGGATTATAAATAAAACCAAGTTTTGATAATTTAGGATTAATTTCTAATGCTTTATCGATGATTAAATCAACTTGGATTTCATCGCTTGTACCTGTTATGTTTTCTTTTGGTGATTCTAAAGAAGATACTAAATGAGCTCCCATAGGATCAGATACCGCTGCAAAGACGATTGGAGTTGTATCTTTTAAATTATTATAAGCAGCTTGCGCTACTGGAGTGGCGATAGCAACAACCACATCAGCTTTATTTTTGATAGATTGCATAATAGAAGCGCTATCTGCGCTAGAGAAATTAGCGTTATAAAAATCTAAAGCGTATTTTTCACTTCCATAACCCTTATCTATCAATCTATTTTTGATTGATGATTCGATTTCATCTAAGGAAGTATGCGTACCTAATTTGACGATACAAATGTTTGTTTGCTTTGCGTTTGTACAGGAAAATAAACCTATAGATAAAGTAAATGCAGTTAATAAAGATAATAATTTTTTCATAAATAATAGTTCCTTTCCCTTTTTTAGGCATCTATACAAAAATAAAACACTTGCCTAAAAAAGAATCACTTCTTCTTAGGACAAGTGCGATAATATTCACCTGCGGTACCACCTAAATTGCTATAAAAATAGCCTCTTTATAGAGTTCTAACAAACCCCTACTCTATAACGGGAGCTCCCGTATGGAATTACTCTTATTTCACCCCATCCCTCTTAGGCCCACTTTTTATACCGCTTAATGTAACACTTCCACCATCTGCTACTCTCTATAAATGCGCTTATAAACTAACTTCCTAATCATCGGTTTTTTAAAGAATACGTCAACAAAAAGAATAAGTCAACAAAGAAAATTAAATTTTTATTAATTTTTATTTTTGTTCACATACTAAATACGAGGTGATAAAAAATGTCTAAAATTAAATGCAATGAAACTAATTGTAAACACAATTCGCATCAACATTGTACTAAGAACATGATTAAAGTAAACGATATTCCCAAATGTGAAAGCTACGAGGGTGTAAGGGATGAAAAACTAGTAGATACTACTTTGCTTGAAGAATATGGGGATGAAAGTGATATGTCATCATTAGATGAACATATGATCGAATGCGATTGTACTCGCTGCGCGTCTAATTACTCGTCCTATTGTACTAATCCTGGTATTTTAATTGTAAGAAAAAATAAGTGCGCTTATTGTTCTTCTTTTAAGAATCGTTAATATCCTTCTTACTAAGTTTATAATAAACGACGCTTAATATTCCTCCACTCAGTGCAATTAAAGGAAGAAGAACTCCGCTTATTATTCGAAAAGTGAACGCGGGATTATCTCCAGGACTTCCTCCATCAATATAACCAAATAAGGAACCAATAACGGACATAAATAATGTACTGATCACAATCACAAAGCGTTGTAGCAAAGTGCCAAGAGACATAAAAGAAGCTTCTCTTGATACTTTGTTTTTCTTTTTATCAAAATCTAATATCTCACTGCTCATTAAATCTGGAGTGATAAGCACTCCTCCACAAAGTGGAGAAAATATAGTCACTACGAATAAAGACTCTATAAAGTTATGTGGGATAGATAAAGAAAAAAGCATAATAGGAAAAGATATATAAGCAAGGACATAACTTTTCCTGTGACCGATTTTTTTAATGATTTTATTCCAGATAAATAAGGATAATAGACAGCAAATAAATAATACTCCCATTAAAATGCTTTGTTCATAGGGCTTTAGTTTTAAGGTGTAACGAGCATACATAGGATAAAGGGTTAATAATAGCGATAAAGACGCTAAAACAAATGAGGACGAAAGGTGATAGATAATGATGCTTTTATTAAAAAAGAAATCTTTTATCGTTTGCTTGAAAGAATATTTTGTTTCGTATTTATAATCTAAAGAATAATCGTGTTTTAATCCTTTGAGTAAAATCAGCATTAAAGGAATATAAATGATTCCATATATGACACACACTCCTATATAATCGATTTTTTCTTGAAGAAGAGGGGTTAAAGTTAAACAGATACCAATGGCAATAACTTCTAAAGCATGACGAAAGGAAGAGGCACTTGATCTTTCCTCTTCATTTTTAAATAATAAAGGGAATAAAGCGCCAATATTGATATAAAGAATCGTGGATATATTTTCAAATAAAATCGATATTAATAAATAATACATAAAGAAAAAAGAAGAAGAAAAATTCATAGTGTGATTTAACACGTATGTTAATAAAACGCAAAGAGGAAAAAAAGGAAAGGAATAAATAATCCAGGGCAAACGTTTACCCATTTTACTTTTAGTTTTCTCTGATAAATATCCAAAAATGACATCGTTAACTCCATCCACAAGTATAAATATAACTTTGGATGCAGTGGCTAAACTTAAGGATATTAACGCTTCTTTATCAACATAATAAGAATAAGAAAAACTATGATACAACTGTCCAACTAAAGTTAATGCGAACATTCCTAATGCGTATCTTAAGACTAAAGATTGTTTTTTCATTTTATTTCCCTCAAAATAATGTATAATTATAACGATAATTTATTACTATGGAGGTTGAAAAAATGTTACTTATTGTCGGACTTGGAAATCCAGGTGATCAATACGCTTCTTCTCGCCATAATATGGGATTTATGACTCTGGATTATTTGATGGAAGAACGTGTGGGAGAAGAAATAAATAAAAAAGGATTTCATGGACTTTATACCAAAGCAATGTTTTGTGGCGAACAAGTTTTATTTTTAAAACCTCAAACATACATGAATTTGTCAGGGCAATCTGTTGTAGAAGCTATGCATTTCTTTAAGATAAAAGCGGAAGATATAATTGTTATTTATGACGATATGGATTTAGATGTTGGAAAGATTCGCTTGCGACCAAACGGTTCATCAGGTGGACAAAAAGGAATGGGAAATATCATCGATCTACTAAAAACGCAAAATATCAAAAGAATTAGAATTGGTATTGGTAAAAGCCCAATTCCTGTTGTTGATTACGTGCTTGGAAAACCTACTTTAGAAGAGAAAGAAGAAATTGATAAAGCTATAGTTAAAGCTTGTGATGCGCTTGAAGAAATCGTGCGTAATGGATTTGATAAAGCGATGAATAAATATAACTAAGAAAGAAGGAATTAATATGAGTTCCATCTTCGATAAAATAAAAAATAATGAAATAATAGCCCACCTTGAGAAAAAAGATGGGCGTTTTGTCGTTCACGATTCTCTCTCTTTAGCCCTCACTGTTGGCGCACTATATACCAAAAAACCACAACGACTATGCGTTGTAGCATCTAATTTATACGCAGCTCAACAAGTATATGAAGCCCTTGTTACAATGCTTGGAGAAGAGCATGTGTTATTCTTCCCTCAAGATGAAGTTCTTCGACTCGATGTAGAAGCGTATTCTAAAGAGATGCTAGCTCAACGTCTCTATGTATTAGAAAAGTGTTTAGAAGAAAAAAATGCTGTTCTTGTGTGTCATGTTGCTTCCTTGACACGCTTCTTACCGGAAAAAGAATTGTTTGAAAGGAATTCTTTACATTTTGAAGTAGGTAAAAGTTACTCCCTTGAAGAAACAATAAGAAAACTTATTTCTTTATCATTTACACGTGTTAATAAGATTGATCAATCGCTTCAATTCGCGTTAAGAGGCGATATTTTAGATATTTATCCAATCAATGAAGAAAATCCAATTCGTATTGAGTTTTTTGATGATGAAGTTGAATCGATACGTTTCTTTTCTCTTAATGATCAGTTATCGCTTAAAAGTGTTGATAAGATTGATATTTATCCAGCAAGCGATTTGGTTCTTGATGAAGAATCTTTAAAAGGAGTGGAACCAGCCTTAGAAAAAGAACTTATTAAATGTAAAGATAAAATCCCTTATGATGCTTATTTGAATTTAGAAAAAAGAGTGAGAAACGATATTGAGGAGATTAAAGAGGAAGGCTTAGGAGAAAAATTTTATAAATATTATTCATTCATATATAAACAAAAATGTAATGTATTAGATTATTTTAATCCTGATTTAACTATTGTATATGATAAGGAAAAGTGTGATAGCTCATATGAATTTTTAATTAGTCAATCCTATTTATATTACGTGGAATTATGTAAAGCGGGGCTTGCTTTATCTTCTTATAATCTTTTTGATGATTACTTAGCTAGTTTAGAACATTCAAAAAGAAATATTTTTACTCATTCCACATACGAGAATGATAAAGATATTGAATTAGGTATTCGCGCGATTAGTAATGTTGCTCCAAATATTATGAAATCGATTCAAATCATTAACGAATACCTAGAAGAAGGAAAAAAGGTTGTTGTCTGTTTAGATAATAGTCAATATGAAACATATAAGCTTTATCTTGATGATGCAAATGTTAAATATGAAGAGATTAATTTTAATGAAGTACCTTCTTCTTTAGCTATATGTCATTATAAATTAAATGATGGATTTGAACTTATAAATGAAAAGATTATTTATCTGTCTAGTAAAGAAATCTTTGGTTATAAACCAAGCATTTCTAAGTTTTTACATCGTTATAAACAAGCTAAAGTAATAAAGAGTTATGAGGAATTAGAAATAGGCGATTATGTAGTTCATGAAGAAAGCGGCATAGGAAGATTTGAAGGAATCGTCACTTTAAAAACTTTAGACGTTCATAAAGATTTTTTAAAGATTCACTATGCAGGAAGTGATGTATTATATGTTCCTTTAGAGCAATTTAAATTAGTGAGAAAATTTGTTTCTAAAGAAGGGGCAGTTCCCAAAATTAATAAATTAAATGGAACTGATTGGGCAAGAACCAAAAATAGAATTAAAGATAAAATCAATAATCTTGCCGAAAGGCTACTACTTTTATATGCGCAAAGAAACGCCGAACTTGGTTTTGCTTTTAAAGAAGATGACGAATTTCAAAAAGCTTTCGAAAGGGCCTTCCCTTTTCCTCTAACTGAAGATCAAGAAAAAGCGGTTGAAGAAATTAAAAAAGATATGATGTCACCTCATCCTATGGACCGTTTATTATGTGGTGATGTGGGATTTGGTAAAACAGAAGTAGCATTTCGCGCTGCATTTAAAGCTATTCTTTCTGGTGCGCAAGTCGCTTTGCTTTGCCCTACTACTTTACTAGCTAGACAACATTATGAAAGAGCTTTAGAACGTTTTTCTTTATTTGGAGTACGTATTGCTATGTTCTCTCGTTTTGTTCCTCTTTCTGAACAAAAAAGAATGATGCAAGATATTAAAGAGGGAAAGGTTCATCTTATCATCGGTACACATCGTCTTCTTTCTAAAGAAATCGTAATTCCTAATTTAAAATTATTGATTGTTGATGAAGAACAAAGATTTGGTGTTGAGCATAAAGAAAGAATCAAAGAAGTAGCGCGTGGTATTGATGTACTTACGCTAAGTGCAACCCCAATTCCTCGTACTTTACAAATGTCATTACTTGGAATACGAAGTTTATCACTTCTTTCAAGTGCTCCATCAAATCGTATGCCAATACAAACCTATGTGGCTCCATATCAAGATAACTTAGTTAAAGAAGCCATTGAACGAGAATTAGCACGCGGAGGACAAGTGTTTTATTTGCATAATAACACATCCACAATTGTATCTAAGGCCAATAAGATTGCTAAGATGATTAATGGCGCTAGAATAAGTGTTGTTCATGGACAAATGGATAAGGAAGATATCGAAGATACGATGACTCGGTTTTACAATAATGAGATTAACATTTTAGTATGCACATCGATTATTGAAACCGGATTAGATATTGCAAACGCTAATACCATGATAATTGAAGAAGCGGATCATTTTGGACTTTCTCAACTATATCAAATCAAAGGAAGAGTGGGACGTTCTGATCGTATTGCTTATGCTTATTTACTATACAACAAAGATAAGGAACTATCTGATATATCCAAAAAGAGATTAAAGGCTATTAAAGACTTTACTGAATTAGGATCAGGATATAAGATTGCGCAACGCGACTTAACAATTCGAGGTGCAGGAGATATATTAGGGCCAGAACAAGCTGGCTTTATTGATACGGTTGGTGTTGACATGTATATTAAACTTCTAAATGAAGTGCTACAAGAAAAACAAGGAACAATAGCAAAAGAGAAAGTAGTTAAAGTGAATAATTTATCAATAGATGCATACATTCCTTCTTCATATGCAACAGATGGAGATAAGTTAGAGTTGTATCAAGAGATTCAAACTCTTAATACTATACCTCAACTAGAGATTTTTGCATCTAAATTAAAGGATGTATATGGAAAACTTCCTCCTCAAGTAGAATTATTAATAAGAAAAAGAAGAATTGATATATTAGGTAACAGCGCGAATGTTGAAGCTATAAAAGAAGAAAGTGGCGCGATAGTTGTTTTATTAACAAAAGATATTTCTTCTATTAATAGAATAGGAATAATTCTATTTGAGAAATTAGGAGAAGTAGCAAAACATGTTGTGGCTTCATTTGAAGATAGAAAAATAAAGCTACGCTTAAAGAAATCTTCTCTCTATGTTGATGAGTTAGAAAAACTATTGTCTACAATAGGTTCTCTTAAAGGATAATAATATGGTAGAAACAGTACTTTTATATTTAGAACAAGATGGAAAATATTTGATGTTATATCGTAATAAAAAGAAAAAAGACATCAATAAAGGCAAGTGGATAGGAATAGGGGGACATATTGAAGAAGGAGAAACAAAAGAAGAAGCGTTAGTAAGAGAATGTAAAGAAGAAACGTCTCTTAATCTTCTTTCCTATTCTTTACGTGGTAAATTGGTTTTTGTAATTGATGGGTATGAAGAAACGTGTTATCTTTATACTTCTTCATCTTTTGAAGGAGAGATTCAAGAATGCGATGAAGGAGAGTTAGCTTTTGTTAATAAAGAAGAAATATTTCATCTTCCTTTATGGGAAGGGGATAGAATCTTTCTAAATATGCTTCTTAACGATGAACCTTATTTTGTGTTACGACTAAATTATGAAAATGATAAATTGATTTCATATGAAAGGGAGATGTAGAGCGGTATGCGTATAGATAAGTATTTAAAAGTTTCAAGTGTGATTAAAAGAAGAACAATTGCAAAGGATATTCTTGATTTAGGATTTGTAAAAATCAACGACAAAGTCGCTAAGCCAAGTTCAGAAGTAAAAGAAAATGATATTATTGAGTTAACTTTAGGGGAAAGAAGATTAAGCGTCAAAGTATTAGGATTAAGTGAACAAACAAAAAAGAAAGAAGCTTCTTCTTTATTCGAAGTGATTGCTGATGAACAAATTTCTTTATAATTGAGTAATAAAACCCCATATTTCTTCATATATACTTATAGAGGAAAATCATATGGAAAACGAAAATATTACTACTAAACAAAGCCTTACATT
>JALFBO010000159.1 GCA_022772105.1 Erysipelotrichaceae bacterium
ATAGAAATTAAAAAATCCAAATTTATTTGTTTATTTATTCCTTTACAAGATGATAAACTAGTTAGTGATAGACTTAGTGATATCAAAAAAGAATATCCTAAAGCTACTCATTATTGTTATGCATATCGTATCAATAAAAAAGAAAAATCTAATGATGATGGAGAACCTTCGGGAACTGCTGGTCGTCCTTTACTAGAATTTTTAATAAAGAATGAACTAGAAGATGTTTTATGTGTGGTTATCCGTTATTTTGGAGGAATTAAATTAGGGGCTTCTGGACTTATTAGAGCTTATATTGATTCCGCGCAAGAAACATATTCTTTATGTAGGTTATACCAAATCGTTGATTATGATAAATATAGCTTCACTATTGAATATAAATTTTATGATTCACTTATGAATTATTTGAAATATTGCGATCAACAAATATTAGATTCATCTTTTGAAGAAAGAATAGTGATAATATTATTGATTAATAATATTGATATAGATGCACTAACAAATTTAACTAATGGTTCAATAATAATTGAGAAATTAGGAAAAGAAAGCGTATATAAAGAAATTAAAAATAGTTAGGAGATTTTAAAATGTCAGAATGTACTCATGATTGTTCATCGTGCTCAGAAAATTGTGCACAAAGAGATCCTGCTTCGTTTAGAGTTCAATTAAATGATGCAAGTCATATTAAATTAATTGTTGGAGTATTAAGTGGTAAAGGAGGCGTAGGTAAATCTTTAGTAACCTCTTTAGTGGCTGCGAAACTTGCAAGAGAAGGTTATAGAGTAGGTGTTTTAGATGCTGATGTAACTGGTCCTTCTATGGCTAAATCATTTGGAATTAGCGAAAAAGCATATCAAATGGATAATTTGATATTACCAGCAAAAACAAAAACTGGTATCGATGTAATTTCTACCAATATGTTACTTGAAAACGAAGAAGATGCTATCCTTTGGAGAGGATCACTTATTTCTTCTTTAGTTCAACAATTTTATAAAGATGTTAGATGGGAAGAAAAAGATGTCTTATTAATCGATATGCCTCCTGGAACTGGTGATGTATCATTAACTACTTTCCAATCTATACCAGTTGATCAATTAATTATTGTTACTACTCCACAAGACCTAGTTTCTATGATTGTAAAAAAATCAATCAATATGGCTAAAGAAATGAATATTAACGTCCTAGGTTTAGTGGAAAATATGTCTTATGTAGTTTGTCCAAAATGTGATGAAAAAATCTATATTTATGGAAATAAAGCAAAAGAAGAGATTGAAAAGCAATATGATTTACCGCTACTTGCTCGCATCCCTTTTGATGGGGAGATGACCTCTTTAATTGATGAAGGTAAAGTGGAATACATCAATAAAGATTATGTTGATGAACTTGTTTATAAAATCGAAGAAAAATTAAAAGAAAAAGAATAAAAGTAGATATAAAAAAAGTAGAAGTTCTCATATTCGAGCCTTCTACTTTTTTTGTTGTCATTTTATATTATTTTGTTGACTTTTTTTGAGGTAAATCAACATTTACTACTTCTTTCATAGATGTGATTAAACCAGAAACATTAGAGATTTCGCTTGGAATAATAATCTTTGCAGAATCAGTATTAGCAACTTTTTCAAGTGCTTCATAACCTTTTAATGTTAAATAAGCAGCACTAGGATTAGCATCGTTAATTGCTTTGATACCTTCAGCTTGAGCTTGGTAAACTTTTAATAAAGCCTCAGCTTGACCTTCTGCTTCAGTAACCATAGAAACACGTTTAGCTTCAGCACGTAAGATGGCAGCTTCTTTTTCACCTTCAGCAGATAGAATAGCAGCTTGCTTTTCTCCATCAGCTTTAAGAATAGCTTCACGTTTTTGACGTTCAGCTCTCATTTGTTTTTCCATAGCTTCTTGGATATCTTTTGGAGGAAGAATGTTCTTAAGTTCAACACGGTTAACCTTGATTCCCCAAGGGTCGGTAGCTTCATCAAGAATCATTCTCATTTGTTGGTTAATAGTATCTCTTGAAGTTAATGTTTGATCTAATTCAAGATCACCGATTAAGTTACGTAATGTGGTAGCTGTAAGATTTTCAATAGCTTGCATAGGACGTTCAACGCCATATGTATATAATTTTGGATCTGTAATTTGGAAATAGACAACTGTATCAATTTGCATTGTAACATTATCTTTTGTAATAACAGGTTGAGGCGCAAAATCTTTTACTATTTCTTTTAAAGATACATTATTACTAATTCTATCGATAAAAGGTATTTTTACATGTAATCCGTTTTTCCAAGTTGTATAATAAGATCCTAATCTTTCAATAACATAGCTTCTTGCTTGTGGTACTACTTTAATATTTGGTATAACTAAAATAATTATAATAACTAAAATTGCAATTAAAAATTCCATTTATTTTCCTTCTTTCTCTACTATTAATTTTACTCCATCAATAGCTTTAATTATGACTTCTTGTCCTTTTTTTATTTCTGATTTAGAA
>JALFBO010000188.1 GCA_022772105.1 Erysipelotrichaceae bacterium
ATATTATGTCTGTATTCCTTAGAAAACAAAATCTTAAAAAAGGTGTTTATTTATCTTTTATTGAAGCTTTTTACGATCCTAATACAAAGAACACATCAAAAACCAGTTTTGATGGAACTAATATATATTTTGAAATTGATAGAGAGAATGATGAATTATTAACCGAACAAAATATAAAAAATATTTTTAAAGTAGTTTCACAACACACGACTAAAATCCTTAATTAATTTATTTATAAATTAAATTTTCAAGTTTTAAAAAAACGACGGAAAGCACAGGATATTTACAAAAAATGAAATAATTAACGCTTATTTTCCAAAAAATGAATAGGTCTAATCATGTATTTTTGCTTAATTACTTTATATATATAAGCAAGAGAACTCATTTGCGAGGATAAATTTAAATAAATAAGTTCAATATAACGATGAATATCTTTTTTCTCTTCATAGGAAGTTTCTAGTAAATCAAAAAGATAAGTAGGATATAATAGTCTAGCTAAAAGGAAAGTAATATCTTTTGAAGAAAATGAATAATGATTTAATGAATGTAAAAGTTCCTCTTTGCTAATCGCGTGGAATTTATATAGTTCGGCAAGATCTCTAGTGGGTGAATCATAAACCAAATTCAAAGGATTACATAAATCATATGAAGTTAGTCTTCTTAATCTTTTATGGGCAATAGTTAAGTAAGTTAATTTTTCTCCTTTATCAATAATGAGATCTTCTAAATATTGAATAGCATTATCAGCATATCCAAGCATATATAGAGTAACCTTTCTTAATTTATCATAATAAGGTGAAGACATTGAAAAAGAATTTAGCACTTTCTCTTTTATATATGATGTTTTGTTTATCCATCTAGTTTTAATATCTATCAAATTTATTGGTTCTTCTTGATAAAGATAAGATATGTATTTACGATGAAAAAATATTACATCGTCAAAAGAAACATGAAATTTCTCTACACTTACTAAAACCACATTATAATCTTCATAAGGAGTTAAAAACACATTATTTCGATTAGCGCATATAGAAGCAACTTTAGCAAAAGTATCATGCGTAATATTTTGACATAAATCATTTATCACACGTAATTCTTCTTCACTTTTTTCCACTCTTTCAATTTTAAAAACAAAATCTTTATATGTAAATGATCCTTCATTAACATTCACATCGTATCCATATCGATCATAAATAAAAGACTTCATATGGAATAACTCCCGATTATTGTAGAAGGTATCTTTCCTTCAATAACATTCATGGAAAGAGGTACATCAACTTCCACTTCTTCGCTTTCATAAATTAAAGGTAAATATGTAGCTATATTTAATTTAACTTTTACATAAAGAGTTATTAAACATGAATTAATTCCAAAAGGATCAATGGAGTAATAAGAAGAAGCAATAACATCACCAATTAGACACATTTTTCCAGGAATTGTAGGACCAATATGACTAATAAGAGGAGAAGAATAAATAAGACCCATAGGAATCTCAAAGAAGGCATATTTCTTATCTTCTAATTTAGCCAAAATAGAAGAAGATATAGATACAATTAACTTATTAACAGTATCTATTTGATATGAAGATACTTCTTTTTCACTAATAACTACAGTTCCTAAATCACATAAACAGTCACTAACTGCCTCATTGATTAAAGATGTGGACAACACTTTTGATTTATTTTTCGCATATGTAAGATATACTTTCTCAAGTTTTTGTGAAGAAAAAGAAAGTATATAAGAGGAAGTAATTCCACATAAAATAGTCGTAAAAACACTTCTAAACAAAAAGGAGATACGCATATTCAATAATATGCAATATCTTCTTTCTTTATTTCATTAAATCTATATTTTCCTTTCGGTTTAAAATAACAAATCCTTCTCTATTATATACATCAAGTCGATTATATGTAATTTTTGATAAATCAGGTTTAGCAAAAATTCCTCCGGCTTCTTCCACGATTATTTGTGAAGCTGCAGTATCCCATTCTTTTGTTCCACTTCCTAAACGGAAAGATACGTCCCCTTCTCCTTTAGCAATTAAACATGCTTTAATGGAAGAACCACATCTAGTAACTTTACTAATTCTGTCTTTATTTTTTTCAATGATTTCATTTTCTTTATTAGTGACGTGAAAACGAGATGTTAATATAATTAAATCTTTTAACTTATCATTAACATGAATTAATATAGGTTCATTACCTTCTTTTAAATAATAAGCACCTTGTCCCTTAATCGCATAATATATTTCCTTAGTCGCAGGAATAGAAATCACTCCTAGAACTACTTCCTCTTTGTAAGCTAAGGCGATATTAGTAGTAAATTCATCGTCTTTCGATACAAAATCTTTCGTGCCATCGACAGGATCAACAATAAATAAATAGTCATTATTTCTCCTTGATAAATCATCGCTAGATTCTTCTGTTAAAAAAGCATAAGAAGGAAACTTTTTACTTAGTTCTTCTTTAATAATTCTATCAGCTTCTTTATCTGCTTCCGTC
>JALFBO010000094.1 GCA_022772105.1 Erysipelotrichaceae bacterium
AAAAAACTAACCATTAAAGCAAATCGTGGGTGAATAATCCATTATTTGCTTTTGGTATTGAACATTCTTTTTAGTAATTTGATTGTTACTTTATATATGTCATTTTCTTTATGCATTTCATTGTCTATGAAAAAGAAAAGATTTATATAGTCTTGCAATAAATCTTTTTTAAAACCACGATGCTTATTAATAAAGAATTTGAATCTATTACATACATCGTCTACTGGTTGTAATTTTTCAAAAGCTTCTTCTGTATATGCCTTAATTTGTGTTCTATTCCACCCCATAAGTTTAGAAGCATAAGTCAATGATGTATCTTCATCTCCTATAACTGTACTATTATTTTGAATGTGTTTTTTGCATATTTGATAATTGATTTCTCGTCGAGGTCTGCCATGGCATACTATCTCACCAAAAGATTTATTTTTGTCTGTCGCGACTAAAATACAAATTTTATTTCTAGAAATACCTCTTGGTTCTTTTCTTACCTTTTTAATTTTTCCTATTTCCTCATAATAAAAAATCTTAGATTTATCTTCATGTATGTATGTTTCATCAATAAAAACTTCTTTATCTAGTACTATTTCATCCTGATAATACTTTAATGACATAAATATTTTATTTAACCACTCGCTTCCTATAACATAAGATACTTTAGCTACAATACAAGCAGCTCTTACAGAGGTTCCACTTAATAAACTTTCTAAAAATGCAAACCATGCTTTAATATTGACTTTTGATGAAAAGAATAAAGAATTCGATATAGCATTAAAAGTCTTACTACACTCCTTGCACCTATATCGTTTGGTTCCGTTTTTGTCTCTACCATGACTAATATATTTTGATGATCCACATCTTGGACATTGGATATTATCAGTTGAAATCATTTCTTCAAACATAATAAAATCATGCTTATGAAATCGATCATAATCATCCTTGATTCTTTCAATTATTTTAACCTCATAAAAATCCTCACTTTGCTCTAAAAGTGAAAACATTTTTCTGTAAGAGGAATTTTTGGTCTGGCTCTTCATAAATTCCTAATATCTTTAAGCAATAACTCAGTTAGCATTAAGTCGCCAGACCGTGAACCAAAGGACTGAGTTACTGCTTAAAAACATCCTTTTCACCGGTCTGGTCTATTTTATTATATTATTTTTTATAATCTATTTCAAAAAATAAAGCAAATAATGGATTATTCACCCACGATTTGCTTTAATGGTTAGTTTTTTTATTTTAATAAAAGGAGTTAGTAAGATGATTTCTTACTAACTCTTAATTTTTAAATTTCTGGAACTTCTACTTCTAATTCTTCATCCTCTTCATCATCATTTCCATAATATTCATCATGAGAATCTAAACACATATTCTTAAAATCAAATTTAGTATTACTTTGTGAAAAGGTTGAGATTGATTCATTGTCACTTTTTTTAGTGAAGATATTGATATCTTCATCTTCAAAAGGAATTTCATCCGCACGTTTTTGATAGTTGCTAGTAAATGAAATCTGTTCAACTGGTTTACTAGATACAGGTTTTGGTTCAACCTTTTTAGGAATTACTTGTACATTTTCAACCTTTTTAGGAGTTTCTTTAATAGGACTAGGAATAACTTTTTCTACTTCCTTCTTTATTTCTTTAGGAGTAACATTTTTTGAAGTGTTAACATTTTTTCTTATTTCAGAAAGAGGTTCTACTTCAATATCATCACCATCTCTTAATCCAATGAAGATTTCATTATCAGATTTTGGAACTGGTCCATCGTAGAAAATCATTTTTGGTTCTCTTGACTTAGCTTGAGAATCTTCTTTTATATCATCTTTCTTTTTTTGTTTATCTTCTTTTTTCTTTTTCTCCTTTTTCTTACGTATAACTACAGGAGAGATATCACCATATTTTCCACATAATACAAATAATATTAGATGAAGTATAAATAAGAATGCAAATATTGCTAGATGGAGATAAATCACATAAGTTAATGGAAGTTCTAATAATGAAATAGTACTGTTAACTGGATTTACAAATTGCATCTCTTCTCCACTACCAATCACTTCATAAGTAGTCATGTTAAATTTAGAACCTAATAACATCAAATTAGAGAATATACCAAGTGTAACCCAAAACAATGCAAAACCATTATTCTTTTGAATAGGTTGATTATTATAAATTCTTCTATGTTTAACCACTAGATTGAAAAATAAGAAGAAAATAGCAACTGCTTCAACTAAAATATAAAATTGTTTCGTGGAAGAATATTCCACTTTGACTAAGCTAGTTTCATCAAGAACTTGTGCAAATGGTTCCCCAGTAAACATTGACATAACTATATTAAATATAGTTGGTCCTTCTCCTAAATCTAAAGCTGGTGTTAAAAAATAAGCATATAAAAAATAGATGCTGATAAGTATCATTATGTCGGTAATAAAGAATTTTGTTTTGCGCATACTTATCCTCCCAAAATTAACTAAATAAATTATAACACATTATTTAAATTTGTGGCAGTCGTTATTGATGAATATTTATATAAATATTCTTAATTGATAAACATAATGTACTACTTTATTTCTTTTTGTGCTAAAATAACTATCGACAAGAAAGGAGGCATTATGCAATCAATAAGACATAAACTTCGTCCTATCCAATTTATTGCGCTTGGTTATATGTTAACCATTTTAATTGGCACTCTATTTCTTATTTTACCTATTTCTAGTAAAGATGGAAAAATGACGAACTTTCTAGACGCAATGTTTATTGCTACATCCGCTACTTGTGTTACCGGATTATCAGTATTTGATACATTTGCCCATTGGACTTTCTTTGGTCAATTAATCATTTTGTTTTTAATTCAAATCGGTGGTCTTGGATTAATGACGGTCATCACATTGATCTTCTTAATCTTTAGAAAAAATATTGGTATATATGAAAGAACTATTCTTATTCAATCAGCTGGTACTTTTTCTTTCCATGGAATAGTTCATCTAATTAAGCGAATTTTAATTGGCACATTTACTTTCGAATTAATAGGAGCTCTAGTTCTTTCCTTTAGATTTATCCCTCAATTTGGTTTAGGACAAGGTATATGGTTTTCTGTGTTCCATTCCATCTCTGCTTTCTGCAATGCAGGATTTGACTTACTTGGCAATTCCTTAATTGATTATAAAAATGATTCACTTGTTATTATAACAATCACTTCTTTAGTTATTATTGGTGGGCTAGGTTTCCTTGTTTGGTCTGAAATATTTGATGCGAGAAAACATTTTAAATTCAAGAATTTATCTTTGCATACAAAAATAGTACTTGTATATAATACTTTGCTCTTATTAACAAGTGCCGTTTTATTCTTTATTTTTGAATATAATCATACATTAAAAGATTTATCACTAGGACAAAAAATATTAGATTCTTGGTTTATGGCAGTCACTCCTCGTACTGCAGGTTTCTGTATCTTTGAACAATCAAGTTATTCAGAAAGTGGCTCACTACTTACAATTATCTTAATGTTTATAGGAGGAAATCCAGGATCAACTGCAGGTGGTGTTAAAACTACTACTATACTTGTTGTCCTAGTTAACATTATCGCTTCTGCAAAGCGTAAGGAAGAAGTTACTTTATTTAGAAAGAAGATTAGTAACAATATTCTTAAACAATCTAGTGCCCTTGTTTTAATGTATCTATGTGTATCAGTTCTTTCTACTTTGTTTATATGTGCCATCGAACCATTTAGTATGACACAAATATTCTTTGAAGTAATTTCAGCTGAGGCAACTGTTGGCTTATCATATGGAATCACCTCATCTATTACTTGGGGTTCAAAACTAATTATTATCTTTTTAATGTTTGCTGGAAGATGCGGAGCATTAACATTATTCTCTGCTTTCTTAAGAAAAGGAAGATACGATAAAGCAATACTTAAATGTCCTGAAGGAAATATTCTTGTAGGATAAGGAGGAATTTATGAAAAACATTTTAATTATTGGTATGGGTAAATTTGGTGAACATCTTGCTCTTAAGCTAAAAAGTTTAGGTGATGAAGTTTGTATCGTCGATGATAATGCTGAAAAAATTGCTGCATTATCAAATAAAATTACTAACGCTTATGTTGCCGATTGTACAAATATCGACTCATTAAAGGATTTAGGTATCAAACAATACGATGTCTGTGTCGTGGCTATTGGTGAAAATTTCCAATCTTCACTTGAAATAACCGCACTACTAAAAGAATTACATGCAAAAAAGATTGTCGCTAAAGCAAATTCTGAGATTCAATCTAAATTCCTTACTATGGCGGGTGCTGATGATATTATTTATCCTGAATATGATTCAGCAGAAAAACTTGCTGTTATCTGTGATTCATCTAAATTATTTGATTTTATTTCTATTTCCGATAAGATTGGTATTTACGAGATTCAACCAAAGAAAGCTTGGATTGGTAAAGCTTTAGGTGATTTAGATATAAGAAATAAATTCCATATAAATATCGTAGCAATTAAGATAGATGAAGATGTCGATATTCCAAGTGCAGACTATGTATTCACAGGACAAGAACATCTATTTGTGATTGGTAGCCAATCAAATATATTAAAACTTACTAAATAAATTGAAAAAAAAGCATCAATCGTCTGATTGATGTTTTTCTTTTAATATTTTTTATTTAATTCTTCTTGCCGATCCTAAAGCAAGTGAGCCTGGACCAATATGGCAAGAAACTACTAAGCTTAATTCATCGATAACATTAATTTTAATACCTGGGAAAGCTTGTTCAACTTCTTCCTTAAAGATCTCAGCTTGGTGAGCATTATTTGTATGAGCAATATATAATTCCATTTCACCATTATCATAAAATTCTTTAAATCTTGTATTGAAATCATTTTTCATTGCTTCAATCATAGTTTGTTTCGCTTTCACTATGGTACGATTGAAGATTTCATATTTATCAAGTTTATCACCATAAATCTTTAAGATTGGTTTTAGTTTTAATAATTTTCCTGCCGCGGCAGCAGCGGGAGTACATCTTCCACCTTTAACTAAATATTTCATAGTTTCCATTGTAATATAAATCGTGGAATTGTATTGATCATCTTCCAATATCTTTTTAATCTCACTAGCGCTCTTACCTTGTTCTTTAAGTTTAACCGCCATCATGACTGAAGCTTTTTGAGTAACAGAAATTCTTCGGTTATTAACAACTTGTACCTTTCCATTATAATCTTGTGCAAATATGATTGCATTTTCACAAGCTTTTGATAATCCACTCGACATTGGAATATAAACTACTTCTTCGTATTCTTTTAATATTTCATCAAAAAATTCTTGTAAAGCAAAAGGAGTTGGCTGTGAAGTTGAAACATTAACATCATTCTCTAAAAAGTGATAGAACTCTTCATGTGTTAAATCAATTCCTTCTTTATAAATCTTTCCATCGATTAAGAATTCCATTGATAAAACTTTTAATTCATTAGCTTCGATTTCCTCTTTTGAAAAGCAGCAATTAGTGTCTGTGGCGATACATAATCTTTTCTTACTCATAAAAATAACCTCACTTCTAATTGAAACTACTTTATCAATTAATCACTCTTTTTTCAACAAATTACAATTCTACACTTTTATAATGAATCTTCTCTATTTTAGAGAACAAAAAAAATGTAACTCTACTAACTTTAAAAGCTTATATTTTAATGGTAAAATCTTTATGTATGAGAATTAATTTAAATAAAGATGACTTAGCAAAAGTCCAAAATCTATTGCAAACAAATGAGAACAATATCGCTGTTTCTGATATATTTAATGAGTATTTAATGGAATATGAAAAGGATATAAATAAAAAAACATTAAATAAATATCAAGGTAGTGAAGTCAAACGTTATTGTCAAGCTCTCTTGTATGATGAATTTAATATGAAAGATGCTTCTTTATATGAACAAGAAGTAATAAGGGAACACGCTATAAATTATATTCAAAAGGTTGATCCTTCTTCATATCAAAATGATCCTTATTATAAAAACATAGTTTTAAAAGATAAAAGATACAAAAAATGGAGTCTTCATAATGAATCTTATCTACCTTATGAATTATTCCCTTTGAATGATTTAGAAGTAGATGAAGATAATTATTTCCAGGAAAAATTGAAATTTGGTTATATGGATAAAGAATTCTCTTTTCAAGCAGTTACTGAAGATGATGTTATTTGGATGAGTGTCATCCCTAATGAAATTGAAACTATGAAAAAAGGAATTGCTAATGCTAAGGGTAATATTATCACCTTTGGATTAGGGCTAGGCTATTTTGCGTATATGGCCTCATTAAAAGATGATGTTACTTCCATCACTATCGTAGAAAAAGATAAAAATGTCATATCGCTATTTAAAGAGTTCATCCTCCCTCAATTCCAACATCCAGAAAAAATTAAAATAATTCAAGAAGATGCTTTTGTCTTTTTGAATAAAAAGGAAAACTTTTCTAATATTTCTTTTGTATATGTTGACATCTTCCATGGCGCGGAAGATGGAATTTTTTCATATATTAAATTTAAAAAAGAAGAAAATAAATACCCTTGCATCCAATTTGATTATTGGCTAGAAGAGTCGCTTATTAGTTATGTACGAAGAACTTTAATCTCCTTAATTGATGAAGCTTTACAAGGATATAATGATTCTGATTATGCAATTTCAAATAGCATTGATTCCTATGATGATTTTATTTCCTCTTTATATTATCAATTAAAAAATACATCTCTTAATTCATATGATGACATAAAGAGATTATTATCAAGAGAATCCATTTTAAAAATTATAAAAATATAAAAAGAGCGTTCGTTTTGCTCTTTTTTTATTGACTAAGAAGCGAAGAAGACTATAATAAAAAATAGTTTGTTTTAAAACTAATTTTATGGAGGATATATGGAAAACTTGCCAATTGGTTATCGTTTAAAAAGAACATTTCATGCATTCAATGATGCTGTAAAACGTAAAGTTTATCGTAGTAATATTAATTTCACAAATTTTTGTATTCTTACTTATTTAAACAGAAATCTTGATTGTGGGAACAATGAAGTAACTCAAAAAGATATTTGTAGTTTTACATCTTTAAAAGCTCCCACCATTTCCTTAACTCTACAAAATATGGAACAAGATGGTTATATATGTCGCACAAAATCTAATAAAGATAGTCGTATTGCCTTTGTCCAATTAACAACAAAAGGAAAAGAACAAGCTGAAATGATGAAGCTCTTCTTTCAAAATACTGACTCTCAAATTGGAAGCAAATTGTCTAAAGAAGAATATGATACTCTTTGTTTCTTGTTAGATAAAATATATGGATATCTAAAGGAGGATAATTAATGCTTAAATTATTAAAATATGTCAAGAAATATTGGTATTTTGCTATTCTAGCTCCTACTTTTATGTTTTTAGAAGTATTTATGGATATGCTACTAACTCTCTTTATGGAAAAGATGGTCGACTTTGGAGTTCAAACAGGTAATATCAACAATATTATTAAATATGGTTTATTAATGCTTTTATTTTTATTTATTGGTGTTGCATGTGGAATTCTTTCCGGTGTCTTCACTAATCTTACATCCTTTAAATTCTCAAATGATTTAAGAAAAGATGTATTTAAAAAAATTATGCATTTATCTTATAACCAAACAGATAAATTTTCTACTGGTTCCCTAGTTACTAGGGTTACAAACGATATCACCCAAGTGCAAAATCTATTATCTATGGCACTTAGAATGTTTATTAGGGCTTTATCTTTCTTTATTCTAGGTATTGTTTTTACTTTAAATATCAACATTGAATTTGGATATATATTATTAATTATTCTACCTATTGAAATACTAGTTATAATCATCTTTGTCAAATTAGCTTTTCCTATCTTCAGCGTTATTCAAACTAAACTTGATAAAGTAAATACTATTGTTCATGAAAATCTTACTGGAGCAAGAGTTGTTAAAGCTTTCAGCAAAGAAGATTATGAATATTCACGTTTTAAAGGAGCAAATGACGAGTATACGCAAAAGAATTTATATGTTGGAAAAATTTCCGCTTTCTTAATGCCTATATTAATGATTATTGTCTACATTGGCCAAATAGTTATTTATTATGTGGGAGGAAATTCTATCCTAGAGGCAAGCAAGAATGCTTTAAAAATAAATGACATGATTTTAGTAGGAGAAATCTCTCAAGCGATTACATATATATCGATGATATGTATGTCCATTATGATGCTTGGAATGATCTTTACTTCCTTAGCAAGAGCAACTGCTTCTGCGAAAAGAATTAATGAAGTGCTTGATTGCGAAGAAGAAATTAAAGATGGAAAGAAAGATATAGATTTAGAAGAAACAGGAACAATAGAATTTAAAAATGTTTCCTTTAAATACCCTGGTTCTAGTTCTTATTCTTTACAAAATATATCTTTTAAAGCCAATAAAGGAGATGTAATTGCTATTGTTGGAGCTACTGGGTCTGGAAAATCAACTTTAGTTAATCTAATTACAAGATTCTATGATGTTAGCGAAGGAGAAATACTTGTAGATAATATTAATGTTAAAGACTACACGCAAAAGGAATTACGAAATAAAGTAGCTATATGCTTACAAAAAGCAGAATTATTCTCAGGAACTATCAAAGATAATATTAAATGGGGAAAAGAAGATGCTTCTATTGAAGAAGTTGATGAGGCATGCTCTATCGCCCAAGCTAAAGAATTTATATTATCAAAAGAAAAAGGCTACGATGAATATGTTGAAGAGAAAGGAACTTCTCTTTCTGGTGGACAAAAGCAAAGATTATCGATTGCAAGAGCAATAATCAAAAAACCTGAAATATTAATATTTGATGATTCTACTTCCGCGCTTGATTTAGTAACTGAAGCTAAGCTTCATCAAGCTATGAATGAAAAGATAAAGGATATTACCAAAATTATCGTTGCTCAAAGAATTTCCACTGCTCGTAATGCAAAAAAGATCATCGTTTTAGATAATGGGCAAATTGTTGGATTCGATACACATGATAATCTCATGAAAAATTGTGAAATCTATATTGATATTTATAATTCTCAATTAAAGAAAGGAGGTAATTAATATGGCAGGACATGGAGGCGGAGGAGCAGCATCTCGTTTTAAGACACAACAAAATAAACCTAAAAATATGAAGCAAACCATAAAACGTTTATTTTCATATATTGCTAGTGCTAAAATTCTTTTTGTTTTATTAATCATTACCATTCTTCTTTACACAGGAGCCACTTTGTATTCCAATATTTTAGTTAAAGATATAATTGGTAGCTTAGGAGAATTTAATTCTGATACCTTATTATTCACCAAAATGCCAGATCCTAATAAGTTTTTCCTTTATCTAGTAGTTATGCTTATTACTATTTTTGCTATATGTATTTTGCAGTACTTATCTTCACTTCTTGGAGCTTATATATCTTGTATTATGGTAAGGAAAATGAGGAATGAATTATTTGCAAAAGTTGTTAAGCTTCCTATTTCTTACACCGATTCACATCCTCATGGCGATCTTATGTCACGTATGACTAATGATGTGGATAATATATCACAAGCTGTATCTTCATCGATATCATCTCTTATTTCAGGGATATTAACAATTATGGGTTGTTTATTTATAATGGTTTTCTATTCTCCATTATTAACTCTTGTTGCCTTATCAACCTTAGTATTGACTTTGATTTTCACCGCGATTATGTCTAAATATATGAGACCTTTATTTTCAAAGCAACAAAAAGTACTAGGTGTGCTTAATACTTCTACGGAAGAAATGGTTACAGGATGTAAAACCGTTATTGCTTATAACCGACAAGACCACGCTATTAAAGAATTCAATGAATCGTCTAATCAATTAACAAAGATTGGAATAAAAGCGCAAATTCTTAGTGGTTCGATGGGACCTGTTATGAATTTTATCGGTAACTTTGGTTATTTTATCGTCACTTTATGTGGTGCCCTCTTTATTATGAAAGGAATAGGTAATACGTTACTAAATGAACCATTAACTATTGCCATTGTTATTATGTTCTTATCTACCACTAAGCAATTCACCCGTCCAATCAATGAAATTGCCCAATTATATTCTTCTTTAATGAACGCTTTTGCCGGAGCGGAACGTGTATTTGCTATTCTTGATGAAAAAGAAGAATCTTTTGAAAAGAAAGTAGATTTTGATGTTAATTCTATGAAAGGCACTCTTGACTTTGAACATGTTAATTTCTCATATGTAAAAGGAAAACAAGTGCTAAATGATTTTAATATTGATATTCGTGCAGGCCATAAGATTGCTCTTGTTGGAGCGACAGGATCTGGAAAAACCACTATTGTAAACCTACTACTCAATTTCTATGATATTGATTCTGGTGAAATTAAAATTGATAATATTAATATTAAAGATATTTCCAAAAAAGATTTAAGAGATTCTATTTCTATTGTTTTACAAGATCCAGTTCTCTTCTTTGATACGATTGAAAACAATGTTCGTTATGGAAACGAAAACGCTAGTGAAGAGGAGATTGATAATGCCTTAAAATTTGCTAACTGTTCTTCTTTTATAAAGCAATTACCAGAAGGAAAACATACTATCCTTAACGAAGGTGCTACAAATATTTCTCAAGGACAAAGACAACTTCTCACCATTGCTCGAGCTGTTTTAGCTAATCCAAAAATATTAATTCTTGATGAAGCTACTTCTTCAGTTGATACTCGCACCGAAAAGAAGATACAAAATGCGATGGATAAGCTTATGGAAAATCGAACTTCAATTATTATTGCTCATCGTTTAAGTACCATTCAAGACGCAGACCTAATTCTAGTCCTTGATCAAGGGCATATTGTAGAACAAGGTAATCACCGTGAATTAATCGAAAAAAATGGTGTTTACAATCGTTTATATCAAACTCAATTCAAAGGTATCCAAATATAAAAAATTATCCATTTTGTTTATCAAAATGGATTTTTTTTGTAAAAAAAATATTAGTAGATATCTACTAATACTTTTATTTATGTTCTCTTTCTATTTCGTTTTCATCTAAAAGTGAGATAAAAGCTAATTCATCATAAGAAGATAAAAATTTCTTTAAACATTCAAAATCATCATTACCATCAAAACCTATTTCGTTTTTAATTGCTTCTACCATCTTAAAGAAGTTATCAGCATCAAAGTTATAGACTGAATCAAATAAATTCATAAATGAAATAGAAGCAGATTCAATTTCATATTTATCATTTAATATCAATGTTAAAAATAATGAATAAGTAATACTTTTTCTAATGCGATAAGAAGAAGTATCGTAATCTTTTACTTCCTCTAATTCGTTTGCAATATGCGAATAATTTTTCCCTTTTTCATATTTTCCGCTGAATAATTCTCTTTCAATTTTCCAATTAGCCATCTTAATAACTCCTTTACATCATTGACCAAATAACCCTATTTCTTAATTTACCATTAAATGATTTAATTACTTGTGTTAATCGCCATTCTTTTGCTTCAATATCATCAAACAAACAATAATTACCAGTATGAAGATAATCGATAATATAATAATATCCCCATGTGGTTGATTGGATGATATAATCTTTATTTTTCTTAATATTATAAACAGAATAAGATGCATCTTCCTCTAAAGCAAATTCTTGGATAGAACAAACAATTTGATTATTAATCAATTTTTGATATTTCTTATCTATCTCATTTTTTAAAGTATAATCAATCTTACCTGGCCTTAATTCTTCAATATCAATCTCACTAGTCTTAAATAAAGAAGCATTTTTACGATTATATTCAATAACCTTATTGTGTGAATAAGAAATTTCTTCAAAAGTCTCAATATCAAAAAAGGAATTGTATATTGAAAAATAGTAAATCTTTCCTTCATTAGTCATGATTTTATCTACTAAATCTTTTTCAAATCTTTCCGCTTGATTAGCATGAATTTTATCATCTTTTAATGAATCAATCTTGTATGTACAATAAAAATAATCGTTAATGTCGAGTTCTTTAGCAAATGCAGTAGCGGTACCTGATACTAAATAATGAGAACATTCTACACATTCAGTGATAGGCTTGCTCATTGGAAATCCATCTTTGATAGATTTAATATTTAATTGAAGAGGACAAAAACATACAAATTTAATGCCATCTGTTCCTAAAAGAACATACTTTTTATCAAATAGAACATTTGACTCATCATGCATATCATTTTCCTCCTAATCTTGTTTATTATAATACGAAAAGGACCAATATTAAACAAAATACTCTTTATTTTTTTTGTATTTTGTCAAATAATTCATTTTTTTAATATATCGAGTGTATGAGAACAAGCTCCTATCATTTCTTGCTTTTCACTTATAGATAAACAATATTGTTTAAATAGGCAAAAAGTATCTTCGTCCATAGCGTTAATAACTTGACGCATATAATCAGTAGGACCATCTACACCAACTAATTTAATTCTCTTAAGTTTAGTTTTTGAAAGAAGATAATTAATATAAGAAACAGTTACTGGTTCATATAAATCATCTTCATTATGAGTGCAAATAAAATCTTTATTTAGTTTTCCTTTTTCAAGGGATTCTTTAATATGATTATCCTTAAAACCATATGATACAACACAATAATCATTCATATAATATGCCACAAGAATTACTCCTCCCTCTTTAGTAATTCTTCGCGCTTCTTCTAATGCTTTTAACTGCTTTTCTTCACCATGTAAATGATATAAAGGGCCAAATACTAAAGTGATATCGAAAGTATTGTCTTGTAACATATGTAAGGAAGTACAATCACCTAAAAATGATTTAACATTTACATTTTCTTTTTTTAGGTTAGCTCTTAAGACTCCAAGATTACATTTACAATATTCAACGGCAGTTACATCATATCCTTCCTTGGCTAAAGCGATAGAATAAGCACCTGTTCCCGCGCCAATATCGGCAATTTTTGCTCCTTTAAAAAGATAATCATGTATGTATTTATTTGTGACAAAATATTCTACTTGACCATGTCTAGATAATAGTCGTTTATTTTCATTAAATTTGTTGTAGTAACTTTCTAAATCCGCCATAAACCTTACTAATATATAAATATATTAACCTCATAACTCATATTACTTTATTTTGTTAGCTTTTTAAAGTTTTTTATTATAGCCCATACATTTTTTTAAAATGTACATACTATATAGTGTAGTAAGAAATCCTCCTTAAAGTCCTCCACAAAAAAATGGGCACTAAAGCCCATTTTTCTTTATTTAAGAATCTCTTCCATTACGATTTTTTGTTCATTTAGACCGCATTTTTTATAAAATTCATATGCATTTTTATTAAATGACCAAACGTTAAGAGTGATATTATAACAACCTATACTCTTCGCATATTCTTTTATAAAATTATATAGTGAAGTACCTACTCCTTTTCCTCTGCACCCTTTGTCTACACATAGATCATCTATATAAAGTGATTTAATTTTACATAAAGAAGGACTGTTCATCTCTTGAATAAAAGCAAAGATATATCCCTCTATTAATTGCTCTTCTTCGTATACAAAAATAGGGGTATTATCGTCCTTTATCAATCTTTCTAATTCTTCTTTTTGATATTTTTTTGCTCCTTTTACAAATAAATCACTACGTCCATCACTATGAATTTTATGTACTTGTAAAAGTAATTCACTAATTCTATCTATATCATTTACATTTGCTCTTCTTATGCTCATAAAACCTTCCAAAAAATTAAAAAGACTCATAAAAATGAGTCAAAAAATCATTTAAATGAATTTTTTTAATTACTATAGTAAGCTTAAAATCTTACCATTCATAATAATGCAAACAAGGTCACAGATATTTAAAATAACGTAACCAACACCAGTAATAGCGATGATTAAACGAACGATAGCTGCAACTGTTTTGCCTTGAGTTAATCTAACAATAAAACCTAAAATACCTCCTAGGAATAATGCTAAAATAACACTTATAATTTTTGGTAAGCCAAAGTAGTCATTTGATTTGTTTGCCATATTTTCTATCTCCTTTCCCTAATTATACAAAAATATAATTACTAAAATAAAGCATTTTTTTTATTTATTGTTTTTTATAGTTCATTCTTTTAAACTAAAAGAAATATAAGTAGGTTCATGATCACTAAAAGCAAATCCATCAGCCCCTTTTTTTCCTTGCTTGGTTTGGATATTACGTTTTGATTTTATTTCAATATTGGATGAAACTATAAAGCCATCGACAACACAAGTAAACGTTTTTCCTTCCTCCCATTCAATGTCATTATTGCGGCAAGTTGGCACATTATCGGAAGCAACGATGCTATATCCATCTATAAATTTACTTGTTCCATCACTAGAAAAGAAATATGAAACCCAATCTGGTGTCTTTTTATTGTTGCCAAATGGTTTGTTTTCAAGAGTATAATCAAAGGCAGGATTATAAGTTAATAAATCGTGATTAAAATCCCCTCCGACGATGACATAATCACCATTTTGTTGACATTCATAAAGGAATGAATTTAATTCTTCAATTTGCTTATTTCTAATTTTACCTCCCTTGTCATATGCAGACATATGGGAATTAACAACATGGAGTACCTTTCCTCCTTCCACGTCATATGTAGTATCAACAAAGCAACGATCTAAATCAAATAATTTGGATAATGATGAAGAGATAGTATATTCATATCTTTTCGCACTCTTCATAGAAAATCTTGATAAAGTTGATAGCCCCGCATTTGACTTTCCATGCATATCATATAGAGGATAAGGTAGATATGCAGAATGAAAATTAAAGCCAAAGGTCCAGTCAAAATCCTTGAAAGCATCAACGATCATTTTATTCTCATCGATATGATATGATCTAGTGGAAGAAGTATCTACTTCTTGAAATAAAGCAAAATCAACATCCAAAGAAGAGATACATTCAATAGCGCCATTAACATTAAAAAGAACGTCATCCTTACTTTTTGCTTTTGAATAATATCCGCACGTTGCTTTTCCTTTTTCATCATATCCTGTATCCAAAAAGAAAGTAAAATCTTGTGAATATGCACCAAAACCTATGTTATAGGAAGTAAGCGAGTATTCTTCGCCTTTTTTTACTAAAGAAGAGGAACTTCTTTTATTAATATTTAATTCTTTATCACCGATTCGAGAATATGATAATATTATGTAACCAACATAACCTCCAGCACATATAACTAACGATCCAACAAGAGCTCCTATAGTAACAAGAGATATTTTCAATCCTTTTTTCATATAATTCACCTAATAATATTTTACACGACTTTATTTTGAAAGTAACCCCTTTCTTATTTTTTCTTACTATTAATTTTTGTATAATGAAAACAAGAGGTAAAATATGAAAATCATTTTAGAAGAACAAATCGTTAATGAAGTTAGTAGGCTCTGTATTGAAGCTTGTACATATATTAATAAAGATGTTTTAGCAAAATTAAACACTCATTATGAAAATGAACAAGGTTTAAGTAAAACAATAATAGGACAAATCATTGAAAACGATAATTTGGCAAAGGAAGAGAATATTCCTATGTGTCAAGATACAGGAATATGCGTGGTATTTGTTGAACTTGGAAACGAAGTTTATATTAAGGGAGATTTAAACAGAGCCATCAATGAAGGAGTTAGTAAAGGATATACTGAAGGTTATCTTCGTAAATCTGTAGTAAGAAGTCCTTTAAGAAGAATAAATACAAATAATAATACTCCTGCGATTATTCATATCGAAACTACTTTAGGTGATAATTTGAAAATAACGGTCTGTCCTAAAGGTGCAGGAAGTGAAAATATGTCGCAAGTAAAAATGCTTACCCCTGCGCAAGGAAGAAAGGGAATTATTGACTTTATTCTAAAAGTAGTTAAGGAAGCCGGAGGAAGAGCTTGCCCTCCTCTTATTGTCGGTGTAGGAATAGGTGGAAATATTGAAAAATGTGCAGAAATTGCTAAAAAAGCTTTATTAAGAGATTTAAACGATGTTTCAGAAGATGAAGACGCTCGCCTTTTAGAAGAAGAATTGCTTACAAAAATAAATGAATTAAATATTGGTCCTATGGGGCTTGGAGGAAAACCAACCGCACTTAGTGTTAAGGTCAATCTTTTTCCATGTCACATTGCTTCTTTACCAGTATGTGTAAATCTACAATGTCACGCTTCTAGACATAAGGAGGTTATTTTATAATGAAAATATTTTTTCCTGAAGATAAAGATAAATTACGTCTAATCAAAGCCGGTGATGTTGTAGAATTTTATGGAACAATATATACAGCTCGCGACGCAGCACATCAACGTTTACAAGAAATGCTTGATAAGAAGAGCGAATTACCAGTTGATTTTTCTTCTTCCTTTATCTATTATGCTGGGCCAACTCCTACAAAACCTGGTAAAGTAATTGGTTCCATTGGGCCTACCACTTCCTCGAGAATGGATTCATACGCTAAGATGATGAAAGAATTAAATGTAATAGGAACAATTGGTAAAGGTCCTCGCGATGAATTTTGTTCATCCTTTTATAAAGATAATCATATTCTTTATTTTGTTACTACTGGAGGATGTGGAGCACTACTTTCTAAAGCAGTTGTGGAAGCAGAGGAAATTGCTTTTCTTGATTTGGGTCCTGAATCAATAAAGAGATTAAAGGTCGAAGGTTTTAAAATGATATGTGCCATTGATTATATGGGTAATGATATTTTTGGAGGTAAATAACTATGAATTTAAAAGAAGAATCACTAAAGTTACATAGTCTCAACAAAGGCAAATTAGAAATAAAATCAAAAGTAAAAATAGAAAACCAAAAGGATTTATCTCTTGCTTATACTCCAGGGGTAGCTTATGTGTGTAAAGAGATAGAAAAAAATCCTCAAGAAGCATATACTTATACATCTAAAGGAAACATGGTTGCGGTCATTAGCGATGGTTCTGCGGTATTGGGACTTGGAAATATTGGACCAATGGGTGCCATTCCAGTAATGGAAGGTAAATCAATCTTACTAAAAGAACTTGCTGGTGTAGATTCATTCCCTCTTTGCCTTGCTACTCAAGATGAGGAAGAAATTATTAAAACTTGTAAATATTTAGAGCCAACACTTGGAGCTATAAATCTAGAAGATATATCCGCACCTCGATGTGTTACCATAGAACGTCGTTTAATTAAGGAGATGAATATTCCAGTATTTCATGATGATCAACATGGAACAAGTATTATCGTAGCGGCTGCTTTCCTTAACATAGCTAGACTTACCAAAAGAGATCTATCTAAAATGAGAGTGGTTCTTTCTGGAACTGGTGCTGCTGGATCAATGGTTGCGAGAATGCTTAAAAAGATTGGAGTAGGCGAAATCAATGCTTTTAATATAAATGGAGTTGTGGATATCAAAAAATATGATTCATATGATTTCTTAATAAAAGAATTATTAGACGATCAAATCTTTACCACTCCTAAGGAGCATGATAACACTTTAGCCTCTTTACTTGTTAACGCTGATGCTTTCATCGGTGTAAGTGCTCCAAATCTAGTTAGCAAAGACATGGTTAAAACAATGGCTCCTAAACCAATAATTTTTGCCCTAGCTAATCCTACTCCAGAAATTGCTTACGAAGATGCAAAAGAAGCAGGAGCATATATAGTAGGATCAGGAAGAAGTGATTACCCTAACCAAATCAATAATGTTTTAGCTTTCCCTGGCATCTTTAAAGGAGCTCTTTCCGTACAAGCTTCCAAAATAAATGAAGAGATGAAACTAGCGGCCGCAAAAGCAATAGCATATATAATAAAAGACGAAGAACTATCTCCAGATTATATTGTCCCTTCTGCTTTTGATAAACGTGTTGTTGAAAATGTAGCTAAAGAAGTAGCTCTTGCAGCAAAACGTACTGGCGTAAATAGAATATAGAATGAAAAACACCTATAATTTCGTAAGAAATCTATAGGTGTTTATTTTTTTATTTAAGGAAACTCGCAATTGTTGATATAACTTTAATAATATCTAAAGGCTTAGATAGATGCTCATTCATTCCGGCATCTTTAACCCTTTGAACATCCTCTTGGAATGCATCAGCAGTCATAGCAATAATTGGAATAGACCATGCATCGAATCTATCTAACGATCTAATTTGTTTTGTAGCTTCAATACCATCCATATTAGGCATACGTAAATCCATCAAGATACATTGGAAATAATTAATCTCAGATTTAACAAACTTATCAAAACAAATTTTTCCATCCTCCGCTTCTTCAATGATAATATCATATTCTTCTAGAAGAGTTTTTGCTATCTCGCGATTAAGTTCATTATCTTCCGCGATTAAAACTCTTATTCCTTTTATCTTTTCTTGAATTTCTTTTAAATCAAGTTCCTTCTTCTCTTCAATAAATGGTGTATGATCAAGCTCAAAAGGTATTGTGATAGTGAAAGTAGAGCCGATATTTAATTTACTTTTTAATTTAATAGTCCCACCCATCTTTTCCACTAATTTTTTGACGATTGACATACCTAAGCCCGTACCTTTATATTTGGTTCTTGCCCCTCCATTTTCTTGAGTAAAAGGTTCAAAAATTACTTTTTGGAAATCATCAGACATACCAAGCCCCGTATCGGCAACTTTGAATACATAAGAAGAATGGTTTTCATCAATACTAATTTCTTTTACTGAAACGATAATTGATCCATTTTGCTTATTATATTTAATAGAATTAGTTATTAAATTGCTTAATATTTGTTTAATATGAATTGGACTACCAAAAATATATTCATTTTTGATATCAAATTTAACTTCTAAAGTAACATTATTTTCAATTGCTTGTTCATGTACTAAAGCAATATTATCATTTACTAAATTTACTATTGATAACGATACATGTTCTAAAACTGTTTTTCCTGATTCAATCTTATTCATATCTAGAACATCATTAATTAAGCTAAGTAGCTGCGTAGATGACATTTCAATCTTATTGATACAATCCTTCACGACATCATTTAGTTCTTGTTTTTTAGCAATTGCCGTTAAACCCATAATTGCATTCATTGGTGTTCTAATATCATGTGACATGGTTGATAAAAATTCAGTTTTGGCTTTATTAGCTTCCCTAGCTTGATAAAGTGCATTCTTCAACTCTTCTTCATGTAACTGTTCCTTCCTTTGTAATTCAGTAACATTAGAATGGTAACCTCTACATAAAACTCCTTTTGTAAAAGAATAATCTCTCCAACCACCGCATCTCATATAGGTTTCACCTAAAGAAGGATGATTCCACCTATAAATTACCTCTCCTTTTCCTTCTTCCACTAATTGACGATTATATTCACCAAATTTCTTTAAGTCATCTTTAACAAGACGCTTATTAAACTCAATATAACAGTCCTCTGGAGAAATATCTTTGCTAAAGCCAAGAATTTCCATCATATTATCATCACAAATCAATCTAGGATTCTCACCAAGTACTACTTCTAAAGACCAAAGTCCTGTAGAAGCACCTTGTAATGTTTTATTAATATGATCTTGGTATGATGATAAATCTTTATATGCTCTATCAATATCTTTTAAGGATTCAAATTCTTTCTTTTTATATTCATTAAGTTTTTCTCGATAATTATATGCTTCTACAATTAAGATACAAATAGTCGCAATAACTGTTGTCATATTTTGTACAGCAATTTGAGGTAAAAACAAAGCTCCAACAGTACCAACAACTAAACATACATAATATCCACACATCGTATAGAATAACACTTTTTGTATACGTTTACGATATTGGAAGAATACGCTAGATGCGACAATTATTGAAAGAGCTACAATAATTTGAGTAACAATCCACCCTTTACCTCTTGAATAAGCATTAGCTTCATTATATGTAAATACTAATCCAAAGAATTGGCCAACAATTAAATATAATATTCCCACTATTGAAAAGGCATAGACAAAATACACTCTAAATAACATTTTTTCATCTTCTTTTTTCACTAACTTCCAAATGAAAGTCATGAATAAAAAGATATAAAGAAAATCACAAAAGAAGACAAGAAAAGAAGATGTTCTAGCTGCAAAATAGAAAAACCAACCTTCATTATTCCTTGTCATGAAAGATACGGAATCAAAAAACAATATAGCGGCACAGTTTAAAAGTAATAGAAGTTCAATGTAGCTATTTTTGTTTTTGGTATCTTTCATCATCATAAGAATCAAAACACCAATCACTGAACATATTGCGCCACATAATTCCATCGTCGCATTGAATGTTACTGGATCCATACTTTCTTCCTCCTAAGGTAATTATAGATAATTTACCCACCTTTTAATATTTAAGTCACTATTTGCAAAATAAATGGCATAATTAGTTATTTTCCTTTTTTAATAAAAAATATTTAAATTATAATTGACATACTACGTGACGCATAGTATATTAGTAGCGTAAAAGCTATGCATTGCATAGTATTTGAGGTGAAAATATGAATTCTCAATTAAAAAAAGGTATAGTTGAGGTATGTGTTCTAGCTACTATAAGAAAGGAACCCTCATACGGATACAAAATAATATCTGACATTTCAGAAATTATTGAGATTTCCGAATCGACTTTATATCCTATTCTTCGTAGGTTAGAAGCACAAAATTTATTAGATACATTCAACAAAGAAACAAATGGTAGGACTAGAAAATATTATAGGATTACCACATATGGCCTACAACGAATCGATGATTTCCTCCACGAATGGGGAGAAATAGAAATGGTTATTAAATTTATTAAGGAGCATAAGTGATGAATAAAGTAGAATTTTTAAATGAATTATCTTCTTCCTTATCAAGTCTTTCTAAAAGTGAAAGAGATGATTTAATTCAATATTATGATGAACTAATTGAAGATAGAAAAGAAAGAACAAATCAAAGTGAAGAAGAAATAATCGCTTCATTAGGTTCAATTGATGAAATAGTACGCAAAACAACAGGTATCAAAAAAGAAAAAATAGTAATAGATGATCCTGAAATCGTTTCTTCTTATAAAGAAGTAGATTCAAAAAAGAAATCTTCTAACAATAATACTATTTTAAAAATTGTTATTATCGCACTAACATTCCCTATTTGGATTGGATTTGTTTTAGGCTTTATAGGATGTTTAATTGGATTTTTTGCTTCTGGTGTTGGTTTAGGAATAGGAGGAATTGCTTTAATTTGTGGTAGTTTCTTTGTTCTTTCTTCAAGTATAGGAGACGCTATATTACACATGGGTTGTGGATGTATCTTAATTGGTCTAAGCCTAATTATCGTTCCATCATTAATTAAATTTTTCATTTTCTTATTTAATGAAAGTAAGTCTTTTATTGAAAAAATATTTTAATCAAAGGAGGTCCATCAAATGAAAATAAAAAATTTTTTAATAGCGGGTTCTATATTTTTGATACTTGG
>JALFBO010000014.1 GCA_022772105.1 Erysipelotrichaceae bacterium
ATAAATCTTTTCTTTTTCATAGACAATGAAATGCATAAAGAAAATGACATATATAAAGTAACAATCAAATTACTAAAAAGAATGTTCAATACCAAAAGCAAATAATGGATTATTCACCCACGATTTGCTTTAATGGTTAGATAAAAAAAAGAACTGGAGACTAACCTTAAACAGTTCTAAATTTTGGTATAGCTATAGATAAGTAAGGGATAGAGGGAAAGCTATACCTATATTATAATGCCAAGTCAATGATTAATAATAAGGGATAATAATAGGAATAAATGTTTACTAAGTGACTTAGCACGTATTATTATACGCGTAGAGATATTAATTGCAAGAAAAAAATGAAAAATTAGACGAATACTTTCCATCATTAAAAGAAAAATATATAAAACTATATGGAGAAAGATATGAATTTGAATCCCAAAAAGATTCAAAATTTTATCAAATCTTGTTAAAAGAGTGCCATAAACATAATATTATTTTGGATAATGAAGTTTTATTCTCCTATATGCGCGAATATCCTAAGAAATACGAGAAGATATCTTTATTTTAAAATAACAATATTTTCTATTTATAGGATGAAATATTATATTAAAATGATATAATAAGTTAACAAAAATAATATTTCATGGAGGTAATTATGATTAATGAAAAAATGGTAAATTTAGGAAAACAACCTTCTGTGATAAGAGAATTATTCGAATTTGGAAAAAGAAGAAAAGAAGAAATAGGAGAGGAAAATGTTTTTGATTTTTCATTAGGAAATCCATCTGTTCCTGCTCCATTAGTTGTGAAAAAGGAATTGATCAATCTTCTTGAAAAGGAAGATCCTACATTTCTTCATGGATATACTTCAGCAATGGGGGATGAAAAAGCAAGAGAAGCAATAGTGACATATATTAATTCAAAATATCACTGCAAAGAGAAAAAAGAATTAGTATATATGACTTGTGGAGCGGCGGCTTCATTAACCATCGCCTTAAAAGCGCTATGTAATCAGGATGATGAAGTTATTGTTTTTGCTCCATTTTTCCCTGAATATCGCGTATTTATCGAAAATAGCGGTGGTAAAATTGTCGTGTGTGGATTTGATAAAAATACTTTTGAACCAGATATGATTGAATTAGAAAAATTGATTAATGAAAAGACTAAATTATTGATTATCAATTCTCCTAATAATCCTAGTGGCGTTATTTATAGTAAAGAATGCATTGAAAAAATTGCTTCTTTGTTAAGAAGCAAACAAAAAGAATATAATAAAGAAATTTATTTATTAGCCGATGAACCTTATCGAGAACTCGTATATAATCAAGAAGAAGTTCCTTATATTACTAAATACTATGATAATTCTTTAGTAGCTTATTCTTTTTCTAAATCGTTATCCTTACCCGGAGAAAGAATAGGTTATTTATTAGTGGGAAATAAGTGCTTTCAAGCAAATTCAGTATTTTACGCTATATGCGGTGCAGGAAGATCATTAGGCTACGTATGTGCTCCTTCATTATTTCAACATTTAATCCCAAGCGTCATAGGAAAAACTTCAAATATAGATGATTATAAGGAGAATTTAAAAGAATTATCATCTCTTTTAGAAGAAATAGGGTATGAAGTAGTACATCCTCAAGGAGCTTTTTATCTATTTGTTAAAGCTTTAGAAGAAGACGATAATGAATTCTCTAAAAGAGCAAGGGAATTTAATTTACTACTAGTTCCTTCCACTTCGTTTGGAGTTAAAGGATATGTTCGTATTGCTTATTGTGTATCATTAAAGCAAATTAGGAATTCTTATAACGCATTTAAAGAATTATATATGTCATATTTATAGAGGTGAATTAAATGAAAAAAGATATTAAAGAAATAAGACATGAAATAAATCAAATTGATAAAGATATGGCTACTTTATTTGAAAAGAGAATGAACTTAGTAAAAGATGTAGCTGTTTATAAAAAAGAAAGAGCATTACCTCTTTATGATGAAGCAAGAGAAAATGAAATAATTAGTTCTAATTCATCATATATACAAAATGAAGAAGTTAAGAACTATTATGTTGATTTCTTAAGAAGTACGATGGATATTTCTAAAGCTTACCAATATTATTTATGTAATGGAATGAAAGTAGCTTATTGCGGCGTGGAAGGAGCCTTTGCCCACATTGCTTCTAAAAGATTATTCCCAAATGGAGAACTTGTTTCGTTCAAAAGTTTTAAAGAAGCATATAAGGCAGTGGAAAAAGGCTTATGTGATACTTGCGTGCTTCCTATTGAAAATTCTTCAGCGGGTGATGTTGGTGAAGTTATGGATTTGATATTTCAAGGATCATTATATGTAAATCGTATATATGAACTTGAAATAAACCAAAATCTTCTTGCCAAAAAAGGTACTAAATTAGAAGATATTAAAACGGTAATTTCTCATCCTCAAGCAATAGAACAAGCAAAAGAATTTATTCAAGCACATGGATTTGATATTATCGAATGTGCCAATACTGCGCTAAGCGCATTACAAGTTAAAGAAAGTAATGATGGTCATATAGCAGCCATTGCTTCAGAAGAAACTGCTTCCTTGTATGGTTTAGAGATAATTGAGAAAAATATAAATACCAACAAAAATAACACTACTAGATTTGCTATTTTTTCAAAAGTGAGAAATTTACCAGCAAAAGAAGTAAAAATGGGAGCTAATTTTATTTTAGTATTTACCGTTAAAAATGAAGCAGGTGCACTAGCAAAAACTTTAAATATTATTGGTATGCATAATTTTAATATGCGTAATCTTAAGAGTAGACCACTATCATCTTTAATGTGGAACTATTATTTCTTTGTTGAATTAGAAGGAAATATTAATACTAATGAAGGAAAACAAATGCTCGTTGAACTTGGCACATTATGTGATAGACTTAATTTAGTAGGAACATATATTAGTAAATAAACATTAAATTTATTTTCATTTAAATTATTAAATTGCATTAAAAGTCGTTATTAAGTATAATGACTAAGACTTACAGAAAGAAAGATGGATTATGTCAGAAAAACTTATTGACCAAATTAAACAACCAAGTGATTTGAAAAATCTTGATAAAAAGGAATTAAAAGTATTAGCGGATGAGTTAAGGGAGATCATTGTAAATACTGTTTCTAAAAATGGTGGTCATTTATCATCAAATTTAGGAGTGGTGGAATTAACTCTTGCTCTTCATAAATGCTTTTCTTCTCCAGAAGACAAGATAATTTTTGATGTGGGACATCAATCTTATGTTCATAAAATTTTAACAGGAAGATATGAAAATTTTTCTTCCTTAAGACAAATAGATGGAATTTCTGGTTTTCAAAACAAAGAAGAGTCCATCCATGATCCATTTACCCAAGGTCATGCAGGAACTGCGTTATCACAAGCTTTAGGTATAGCAGAAGCAAATAAAATAAAAGGAAGTAAAGCTTGGTCTATAGCAGTCATTGGGGACGGGGCATTTACTAATGGAATGGTCTTTGAAGCAATTAATAATTGCACGAATAGAGATGTAAATTTAATAATTATATTAAATGATAATGAAATGTCAATTTCTCCAAATATTGGCGGAATTCATCATCATTTTAATCGCTTAAGAACTTCTTCTGGATATTTAGGTTTTAAAAGAGGATTAACAAATTTCTTAGAAAATATACCACTTCTAGGTAAACCACTTTATAAACTAATCAAATTGATGAAAAATGGTATGAAAAGATTATTAGTGGGTAGAAATATCTTTGATTGTTTTGAAATTGGTTATTTAGGACCAGTTGATGGAAATAATATCAAAAAATTGACAACTCTTCTAAAGGAAGCTAAAAAAAGAGAAAATGAAATCACCTTAATTCATGTTAAAACCTTAAAAGGAAAAGGATATGCCCCAGCGGAAAAAGAACCAAGTAAATATCATGGCGTATCTAAATTTGATAAAAATGTTGTCATTGACGATTGTCCTAGTGAATCTTTTTCTACTGTTTTTGGGCATTTGCTAGTAGAAAAAGCTAAAAAAGATGAAAAGATTTGTGCTATTACCGCTGCTATGAAAGAGGGAACTGGGTTAAGTGAATTCGCGTCCACTTTTAAGGATAGGTTTTTTGATGTCGGTATTGCCGAAGAACATGCTATTACATTTGCAGGAGGACTTTCCTATTCTTCTTTAAAACCAGTCTGTGCTATTTATTCTACATTTGCACAAAGAAGTTATGATCAATTATTCCATGATATCACTCTTCAAAAGTTACCGCTTGTACTAGTTTTAGATCGATGCGGAATCGTGCCTAGTGATGGAATAACTCATCAAGGTATCTTTGATTATTCGATATTTTCTACACTTCGTAATACGCTCATATTTGCGGTGGATACATATGAAGAATTAGATAAATATTTAGATTTATCTTTAAATTCTTCTACTCTTTCAATTATTAGAATTCCTAAAGGTCAAGAGACATGTTATCAAGAACTTAATTATCCTCTTATAGATAAAGGTGATTATAAAGTATCAACTAACTTTGAAAAAGCTACTTCTTTAGTTCTTACTTATGGAAGAATTGCTAAAGAAGTAATATTAGCTTTAAAAGAAATTGATGACAATAATATTGCTTTTGTAAAGATGAATAAAATATATCCTTTAGATATAGAACTATATAAAAATTTATTTGAAGGAAAAAATAATTTATATATTATTGAGGAAGGTATTAAATCTGGTGGATATGGAGAGAAAGTTTCTTCCTTGGTTGAAGAAAATAATATCTCTTGTAAAGTTAAGATTAGAGCTCTTAATGAATATGTGGAACATGGAAGCGTAGAAGAGCTATGGGAAAGACATGGATTAAGTAAGGAGTGTATTATCAAATTTATAAGTGAAAAGTAATAAGAGATAGTTGCCTATCTCTTTTTAAGATAAGGAGTATTTTATGAAAAAATATAGTTTTATGAATGATTATAGTGAAATAGGGCATCCTCGTGTTCTACAAGCTTTACTTGATGCATGTAAAGAACAAAATAAGGGATATGGATTAGATAAGCATAGTGAAAATGCTGCCTCTTTGATTAAAAAGAAATTTTCTTGTCCTCAAGCTGATGTGCATTTTCTAAGCGGCGGTACCCAAACTAATATGGTAGGAATATCATATATGCTTCGCCCTTATGAAGCTGTGCTATGCGTAGGCACTGGTCATATTAATGTTCATGAAACAGGGGCAATTGAAGCAAGTGGTCATAAAATATTCACAGTTAAGGGAAGAGAAGGAAAAATTACTTGTGAAGAAATTATAAGCGCATTAAGATACCATGTTGATGAGCATATGGTTAAGATCAAGACGGTATATATATCTAATTCTACAGAATGCGGTACAATTTATTCTCAAAAAGAATTGAAGGATATTTATGATTTATGTCAAAAAGAAGGATTATATTTATTTATTGATGGAGCAAGACTTTCATCAGCTTTAGGAAGTAAAGATAATGATATCTCTTGTCCTTTCTTAGCCTCCCATTGTGACATGTTTTATATAGGAGGAACTAAAATCGGTTTAACTTCTGGGGAAGCATTAGTTATTGTAAATGAATCACTTAAAAAAGATTTCCGTTACCAAATAAAAAATAAAGGAGCAATGCTTGCTAAAGGATTCGTTCTTGGTGTTCAATTTGAGGAAGTGTTTAAAGATGATTTATATTTTAAAATGGGTGAATATGAAAATTCTTTAGCTTCTTATCTTCAAGAGGAATTAGTTAAAAGCGGTATAAAATTAGCTAATGTTTCACAAACAAATCAAATTTTTGTGATTATGGAAAAAACAAAAATTGCTAAACTTAATGAATTATATGATTTTGAAAAGTGGGCCGATATTGATGAAAATCATTCTTCAATTCGCTTTGTCATTTCTTTTGCTACTCCAAAAGAAAAAGTGGATGAACTTATTCAAGATATCAAAAATTTATAGTAAAAAATATAGTTTTATTTATATAGATATAAAAAATTGTTAGCTGGAATTGTTAAGAAGATTTTATATCTTTTTTTCTATGAAAGCGTTTTTATAGCATTACGAAAAAAAATTATTGATAATTGCTACAATTTTTAATAGAATGAAATTGGTAAAAAAATACTGATTGGAGGTTTACATGGACATTAAGAACGTTTCCAAGAAACAATTAGAAAGATATCCATTATACTTAAAGTATCTTTTATCACTAGATGAAACACATATAGAAAATGTATCTTCACCTATGATAGCAAGAACTTTAGAACTTACAGAAGAGCAGGTTAGAAAAGACCTTCAAATAGTGACCAAAAAAGAAGGGAAGCCGCGTGAAGGAAGAAAAGTCAAAGAACTTATCGAAGACTTAGAACAATTCCTTGGCTACAATGAAATTTCCGAAGCAATTATTGTCGGTGTAGGTCATTTAGGACAAGCATTTATGAAATATAAAGGTTTCTTGTCATTTGGCTTAAAAGTGGTTGCTGGATTTGATATTGATCCTAATTTAGTGGGCACTATGATCAATGAAAAACCTGTATATCATGTAGATAAAATAAAGGAAATCATTCCACATCTTAATTGTCAAATTGCAATTGTTACAACGCCTTCCGATGTATCACAAGAAATTGTTAATACATTGATAGAATCAGGTATTGAAGCAATATGGAATTTTACCCCAATTCATTTAGATGTCCCTAAGGATATCGTAGTAGAGAACGTAAATTTAGCCAGTTCTCTTGCTGTATTGTCACACAAATTAAAAAGAAAGAATATGAAGGAGATTTAATTATGGCAGAAAAAACAGTAAAAGCAGTTGAAGAAGTACAAGTAAGCGCTGCAGAAGAAGTTGATGCTCTTGTAAAAAAAGGACAAGTTGCATTAGAAAAATTCTTACAATTAGACCAAGAAGCAGTCGATTATATCGTTGCTAAATGTTCAGTTGCAGGTCTAGACAATCATGGTAAATTAGCAAAAATTGCTATTGATGAAACTGGTAGAGGTATCTTTGAAGATAAAGCTACTAAAAACTTATTCGCATGTGAATATGTTGTAAACAACATGAGACACTTAAAAACAGTTGGTGTTATTTCCGATGATCCAGTTACAGGAATTACTGAAATTGCAGATCCAGTTGGTGTTATCGCAGGTATTACTCCAGTTACAAACCCAACTTCAACAGTTATCTTTAAATCATTAATTTCTTTAAAAACAAGAAATCCAATTATCTTCTCATTCCATCCATCAGCTTTTGAATGTTCTAAAGCTGCGGCTATTGTAATTAGAGATGCTGCTGTTGCTGCTGGTGCTCCAGAAGATTGTATTCAATGGATCGAACATGGTTCAATGGAAGCTACTTCTTTATTAATGAATCATCCTGGAATTGCTACGATTCTTGCAACAGGTGGTAATGCAATGGTTAAGGCCGCTTATTCATGCGGTAAACCTGCTTTAGGTGTTGGTGCTGGTAACGTTCCAGCTTACATTAATAAATCCGCAAATGTTGAACAAGCTGTCAATGATGTTGTTATTTCTAAATCATTCGATAATGGTATGATTTGTGCTTCTGAACAAAACTGTATTATCGATAAAGAAATCTATGAGGAAGCAAAGAAATTATTCAAACGCTTTAAAGTTTATTTTGCAACACCAGAAGAAAAAGAAAAACTTGAAAAATATATGTTTGGTGTAACTTGTAAAGATGCTGATGTGGAAACAGCTGCAAGATTAAATCCTAATATCGTTGGTCATTCACCTGTAGAAATTGCCAAGAACGCTGGATTTGAAGTTCCTGCAGATACAGTTATCATCGGTGTTGAATGTAAAGAAATCGGACCAAAAGAACCTTTATCAAGAGAAAAACTTTCACCAGTACTTGCTTTCTATAAATCAAAAGATGAAAAAGAAGGATTTGCTTTAGCAGCAGCTTCTGTTGAATTCAATGGTTTAGGTCACTCCGCTGCAATTCACTGTAAAGAACAAAAGATGGCTGATGATTTCGGCGAAGCTTGTAAAGCTATGAGAATCATTTGGAATTCTCCTTCAACCTTCGGTGGTATTGGTAATGTTTACAACTCATTCTTACCATCATTAACTTTAGGTTGTGGTAGCTATGGTAAAAACTCAGTAGGTGGAAACGTAAGTGCGATTAACCTATTAAATATCAAGAAAGTAGGTAAGAGAAGAAATACTATGCAATGGTTTAAAGTCCCAAGTAAGATTTACTTTGAAAGAAATTCAATTCAATATTTACAATCATGCCGTAATATCAATAAAGTATTTATCGTCACTGATGGATCAATGGTACAATTTGGCTTCTTAAATAAAATTACAGAACAATTATCATTAAGAAGAGAACCTGTTCAAATTCAATTATTCTGTGATGTTGAACCAGATCCAGATATTGAAACAGTAAGACGCGGTACTGCAATCATGAAGTCATTCGAACCTGATACTATTATCGCTCTTGGTGGTGGTTCAGTTATGGATGCTGCAAAAGGTATGTGGTTATTCTATGAACACCCAGAAGTTAACTTCGATGACTTAAAACAAAAATTCATGGATATCCGTAAGAGAGCATTCAAATATCCAGAACTTGGTAAGAAAACAAAATTAATCTGTATCCCAACAACATCAGGTACAGGTTCAGAAGTTACTCCATTCGCGGTTATTTCTGATAAGAAGAATAATAAGAAATATCCATTAACTGATTATTCTTTAACTCCAACTGTTGCAATTGTTGATCCTGAATTTACTACTAATTTACCTGCAAGACCAACTGCAATGACAGGTATGGACGTCTTAACTCACGCTGTTGAAGCATATGTTTCTGTTATGGCAAATGATTATACAGATGGTTTAGCTCTTCAAGCTATCAAACTAGTATTTGAATACTTACCAAGATGTGTTGCTGATGGAAAGAATGATCTAGAAGCAAGAGAAAAAATGCATAATGCAGCAACAATTGCTGGTATGGCATTTGCAAATGCATTCTTAGGAATGGCTCACTCTTTAGCACATAAGATTGGTGCTTATCATCATACAGTACATGGTTATACATGTTCAGTTGTACTACCTTATGTTATAAGATATAATGGTACTACACCTACTAAGTTATCAACTTGGCCAAAATACAACACATATTGTGCAGATAAGAAGTATCAAGAAATCGCTAAATTATTAGGCTTAAAGGCTTCTACTCCTGCTGAAGGTGTTGAATCATTTGCAAAAGCTGTCGAAGAATTAGCCGCTAAAATCGGATTAGCTAATAACTTTGCAGCTATGGGAATTGATGAGGCTAGATGGAATGCAGATATTGATGAAATTGCAGTTCTAGCATATGAAGATCAATGCTCTCCATGTAACCCAAGAGTACCACTTGTTGAAGATATGAAGGTTATTTTAAAGAAAGCATATAAAGGGGAAAAATAGAATGAAAGATATCCAAATTTGTGTTGGCTCATCATGCCACTTAAAAGGTAGTTATGATATTATCGAATGTACAAAAAAAGCAATAAGCGAATATCACTTAGAAGATAAGGTTATTTTAAGAGCGACATTCTGCCTAGGCAAATGTGGAGTTGCGGGTGTCTCAATTAAAGTTGATGACGAAATTATTACTGGTGTAACAGTATCTAATTTCCAAGAAGTATTTAAAAAATACGTCTTGGATCGTATTTAATAAAAAATATTAAAATTGAATGGAGGCAAAGGTATGGTTTATGCGTTAGGTACAAAAAAGAATGACTGTAAAAATTGTTATAAGTGTATTCGAAGTTGTCCGACAAAGTCCATATCTTTTGTCGACAATCAAGCATCGATTATTAAAGATGATTGCGTCTTATGTGGCAAATGCTATTTATCTTGTCCACAAGGTGCTAAAGAAATTAGAAATGATGTTTCAAAAGTAAAAGATTTGATTAATTCGGGAAAAAAAGTTATTGTATCACTTGCTCCTTCATTTCTTGCTAATTATCGTAATTCTTCGATTAGAACTATGAAAGAAGCCTTAAAGAAATTAGGCTTTTATGATGTTGAAGAAACTGCAATAGGAGCAACAATTGTAAAGAGAGCATATGATGAAATGTTAAATAATGATGATAGAGATATCATCATTTCTTCATGCTGTCATTCAGTTAATTTAATGATACAAAAACATTATCCTGAATGTTTACCATATCTTGCTGATGTGCTTAGTCCAATGCTTGCTCATGGTAAAGATATTAAAGAACGTTATAAAGATGCATATGTTGTTTTTATCGGTCCATGTATTGCTAAAAAAGATGAAGTAGATATCAGTAAAGATAATTATGTTGATGTAGCTCTTACTTTTATTGAACTTGATAAAATGCTACAAGAAGCTAACATCATCATCGAAAATGAAGAAGATAAAAAAATAATTGAAAAATCAAAAGCACGTCTTTTCCCAACTGAAGGGGGAATTTTAAAGACGATGGATTGCAAAGTAAAGGATTATGAATATATTTCATTAAGCGGTGTTACTGCTGTTAAAAATGCTCTTGAAAGTATCGTTAATGGTGGTGTACATAAGTGTTTTATTGAAATGTCTATGTGTACTGCTTCTTGCATTCACGGTCCTGCACTTTCAAAGAATTATGATGAAACAATTCAAGGCTATATAAATGTTTCAAAGAGTGCTGGCAAAGAAGATTTTGAAGTTTCTGATTTATTTTATAAAGACATCAAAAAAACATTTGAAAAGAAATATCTATTCAAAGCTGTTCCTTCAGAAGAAGATATTCAAAATGTTTTAAATGAAATGGGCAAGAAGAAAAAACAAGCTGAATTAAATTGTGGATCTTGTGGATATAAAACTTGCCGTGAAAAAGCAATCGCTATTCTTCAAGGAAGAGCGGTTAAAGAAATGTGCTTACCATATTTAATGGAAAAATCACAATCTTTTGCTAATAATATTGTCTATAATACTCCAAATGGATTAATGGTATTAGATGAAAACTTGAATGTTCAACTTATGAATAGAGCAATGTGTTCATTAATTGGTATTAAGAATAAGGAATATATTTTAGGTGGCAATGTTACATCAATTTTAGATCCTTCTGCTTTCTACGATGCGCTAGAAGGAAAGATTGTTCATGGTAAAAAAGAGTATCTAGCTGAATATGATAAATATGTTGAAACAACAGTTGTTTATGATGAACAATTCCATATTCTTATTTCGATTATGAGAGATATTTCAACAGAATATAAAGAAAATATGCGAAAGAATGATGTTGTACAAAGAACGATTGAGATTACCGATGAAGTGATTGAAAAGAATATGCGTACAGTCCAAGAAATTGCCAATCTTTTAGGTGAATCTGCCGCGGCGACTAAAGTTGCATTATTATCGTTAAAGGAAACCTTGAAAGATGATGTTAAATAATTATTTTGCGGAGGTTGGTTACCTATCAATTAACCATGATAAAGAACAATTATGTGGTGATCATATTCAAGTAATTCGTCCTGATTCAAAAACCACCGTTCTGGTTTTAGCGGATGGACTAGGATCTGGTGTTAAAGCGAGTATCTTATCCACTTTGACATCAAAAATGATTGCAACGATGATCGCAAATAATATCTCAATGATTGAATGTGTAAAAGCAATCGCGGAAACTCTTCCAGTGTGTAATGAAAGAAATATTGCTTACTCCACATTCTCTATTATAAAGATTACAGAAAATAAATTTGTCGAAATATATAATTATGATAATCCTATGCCATTTTATCTTCATAACGGCAAAGTGGTTAATCTTAATATGACATGTGAAACCATCGATAACAAAAGGATTTATCACACCAAAATCGTGGCAAGTTGCGATGATACATTTGTATTATTATCAGATGGAGTTGTTCATGCTGGTATTGGACAAATCTTAAATTTTGGATGGGATTTACCTCAAATTCATGCCTATGTAGAAGCTGTATATGATTCGAAAACATCGGCAAAATCTTTGGCGACAACTCTCATTGATTATGTTAACAAATTATATGATGGTAAGCCTGGCGACGATTCAACTTGCGCGATTATCAAGATTAGACAAAGAAAACAAGTCAATTTGATGATGGGACCTCCATCAACAAAAGAAGATGATGAAAAAATGTTATCTCTCTTCTTTGGTAAAGAAGGTAAACACATTGTATGTGGAGGAACCACTTCTCATATTGTTGCCGAATATTTGAAAAAACCATTATTGTACGATTTAGATTATTTAGATCGTAATATTCCTCCAACTGCCAAGATTGAAGGAGTTGATCTAGTTACTGAGGGCGTAATTACTATGAACAAAGTTCTAGAGAATGTAAAAAATTATTATGGCGATAATTCTTCTTATTTTGATTGGTGCTATCTTCCAGATGGTGCTTCTCAAATTACAAGATTATTACTTGAGGAAGCAACAGATATTAATTTCTTTGTAGGGTGTGCTATTAACGCGGCCCATCAACAAGAAGGATTAGCATTAGCTTTTTCAACAAAAATGCAAATTATTGATGAAATGACTAAAACATTACGTTTATTAGATAAAAATATAAAAATAAGTTATTTTTAAAAAGAGGAGTTTTTTAAATGAATGAACCAACACCAAAATTTGATACAAGAGTGCAAGAACTTAAGTACAAAGTATTAAAAGAAGTTGCAAAATCAATGTGGAATGATTCTTTACAAGAAGATTTATATGACATTCCTAAAACAATTGTTCCAGGACCAAAACCTTCTATGCGTTGTTGTATATACAAGGAAAGAGCAATTGTTGAAGAAAGAATTAAAGTAGCAACTAATAACGCAAGCTTGTCAAAAAATATCGTCCAAGTTATTAAAATTGCTTGCGATGAATGCCCAATCGGTGGCTATCAAGTAACTAATGTGTGTCGAGGTTGTATTGCACATAGATGTGAAAAAGCTTGTAGAAAGAATGCGATTAAATTTGATCCTAAAACAAGAACCGCTTCAATCGATAAAGAAATTTGTGTTAACTGTGGTTTATGTGCTAAAGCATGCTCATATAATGCAATTCAAAATTTCTTAAGACCATGTCAACAAGCTTGTAAAATTAAAGCATTAACAATCGATGAAAATTTTGCAGCGGATATTGATGAATCTAAATGCATCAACTGCGGTCATTGTGTAGCTCAATGTCCTTTCGGAGCGATTATGGATAAATCATTTATTGGTGATGTCATCAATATGATTAAAGATAGCGATTATTCTAAGAAATATAAAGTATACGCTATTGTAGCTCCTTCCATTTCATCTCAATTTAAATATGCAACACTTGGTCAAGTTATTACCGCTATTAAGCGTTTAGGCTTCCATTCTGTAATTGAAGCAGCATTAGGTGCTGATATGGTAGCTTTTGATGAAGCTAAAGAACTTGAAGAACGTGGACAATTAACTTCTTCATGCTGTCCTGCTTTCGTTCAATTAATTAAAAAAACTTATCCAAAGATTGCTGATAAGATTTCTCATAATCCTTCACCAATGGTCGCTGCAGCAAAATACATTAAGTCAATTGATCCAACTGCAAAAACAGTTTTCATTGGCCCTTGTATTGCTAAGAAAAGTGAAGGCTTAGAAGAGAGTGTAAAACCATTTATTGATTCAGTAATGACTTTTGAAGAACTACAAGCTCTGATCGACAGTAGAAATATTGTAGCAAGCGAATTAGAAGAAAATAAATTAGATAACGCTTCTTATTATGGTAGAATATTTGCTCGCTGCGGAGGACTTAGCGAATCTGTTGCCGAAGCACTAAAAGAACAAGGATCTTCTTTTGAGGTCAAAGGTTTACAAGCTGATGGAATTGATAATTGTAAATTGGCATTAAATAAATTTAATGTTGGTGATAAAACATATAACTTTATTGAAGGTATGGCATGTACTGGAGGTTGTATTGGTGGACCAAGTTGCTTAACTCATGAAATAAGAGATAAGAACGAAGTTGATAAATACGGAAGAGAAGCAGCAGAAAAAACAATTCTTGATGCAATTAGAATTAAGATTTAAAATTTTAAACTTGGGAAGAGAATAACTTATCCCAAGTTTTTTTGTATCTTTTTTATTCTTTTTAAGTTAATATATATATTATAAAAAGGAGGGATTCCGTATGTTTGAAAGATCAAAAGGAAGCGCATTGTTTCAACAAATATTTTCCTACAAAGATGTAAGTCAGTCATATGCAGAAGTTTCATCTACTCATCCTTTTTATTCTATGTATAAAAAAGTTAATGCATATTTTGAAAAACTTAAAGGGATGGATTATGAAGAGAAAGAACTAAAGATATCACCTTCCATCACTTTAAAAGGTTATTATTTTTCTTCTATGAGTGACAAAACTTTTATCGGAGTACATGATTATTGTGCAAACGGAATAAAACAACTTGCAGGTCAAGCCATGTATTTTTATTCTAAAGGATATAATGTTTTTATTCCTTTTTTAAGAGGTCATGGAAAAACACATACTCCTTTTACAAGTTTAGGATATGTGGAGGCTCAGGATTTGAAAGAATGGATAAATTATTTCCTTTCTAAAAATGAATGTAATGAATTTGTCCTATATGGTGTTGGAATAGGAGGATCCATCTGTTCTATTTTATCGACATTTAATATTCCTTCTATAAAAAAGATTATTTTAGATTCGCCAACTCCAAGTGTTTCCTCTTTAGTGGAAGAATGGATTAGTTTAATATATGGCGAAACAAAAGATAGTAAAAAATTTAATTTAATTTTAAGCGCAATAAAAGAAGCCTATAACAATACTTTTGGAGTCGATTATCAAGATTATGATTTTGATAAAATTTGTAAAGATATTAGCGTGCCGACTTTGTTATTTCTTGAAGATGGCGATACATATTACCAAGATTTATTACCATTAACATCGGTAAATGAAAATTTTAGAATTAAAACTATATACGAAGCTAGTAGAAATGAAGGCTTTTATGCAAAAGAAAATGAGTATATAGATACTTTGAATTTATTCATTGATTAGAAAGGAGTTTTATGAAAAAATCTCTTTTAAATGTATTTGTAGTTCAAATACTTCTTAATTTATTTATATTTTTATACATAATATCTTTTCCTAATGAACAAGGAATATATGATATTCCCAAAAGTGAACTATGGCCAATAGTCACAGCTTTGATTTTATTCTTACTATCACATTTTGTTGAGTATTTAGTAATTAAAGATTTTTTGAAATCAAAGATTGTAAAAGGGATTGTATATTTACTTGAATTTATTTTTATCGATCTATTACTTGTTTATCAATATGACAGCAGCTTTTTAATGATATCAATAATATCTTCTTTAAACGTTTTAGTGGTTATTGTATCTATATTAATATATTACACATGGTGTAAGAATAAGACTAAAGAGACAAATGATACTTTGTTACCTCCACTATGGTTTTCTTTTTCTTCATATGCCTTGTATTGGCTTATTATAACTTTTATTCCATTAATTGGTATTTGTTTAAGTGTATTTTTAAAAGTATTAAATATAGGAACACGTTTAGCTATTTTCTTGCTACCATCAATTGCTATTTCTATTATTTTAACTATGTTCTTGAATATGGGATGGAATAATGCTGTTTATCGATATGAAACAACATTAAATTATAAAGAATTTGATGATAGATTAAAGACATTCTATGGAAGAAAATTATCACTAGCTACAATCAATTATATTCGTATTTTTGAATCTAGGTACAAATCTTTATTAAACTATAAACAAAGTGAATATTTGTTAAATAATTTACTAGATATGCCATCAAATATAAATGAGGGACTTCTACTTTATTTTGACGTAAAATTCTTTAACGCTATCATTAGAGGGGAAGTAGCAAACTATAATAAAATTATGTCTTTATTAGACCAAAGATTAAAACAAGCTAATGTAAAAGAGATTCCTGCTTTAGAAGCTATTAAAAAGAAGAATACTTTATTAAAAGAATTACTTCTTGAACATAAAACAAATGAAGAAATTTTAACTTATTTTACAATTGATAAGTCTAATTCATATTTCTTACGATTACAAAAATCGTTTGTCTTATATTTCTATTATTTGATTAATTTAGATGAAGTAAAAGCAAATGATTATGAAAATATCTTTAAAGAAGCTAAAAATTCATTACCATCATTTTATGAAGCGTATCTTAATTTAAAGAGTGAAACAATGATTAAAGAGAAAAGCTGTGGTGCAGTTGTCTATAAAATAGAAAATAATCAAGTGTATGTTTTATTAGAAAAGATGAAACTAGGTCACATCTCTATTCCCAAAGGCCATATGGAAGAGGGAGAAGATGAAGTTCAAACCGCTAAAAGAGAAATAAAAGAAGAGACTAATATCGATGCAGAAATAGATATATCATTTAGAGAAGAAATTACGTATTCTCCAAAACCTCGTGTATTAAAAAAGGTCGTATTCTTTATTAGTGAATATAAAGGAGGAGACTTAGTAGCGCAAGAGGAAGAAGTAAGCTCATGTTATTTTGTACTTGGAAGTGATGCTTTAAAAGAATTAACACATGATTCAGATAAAGAAATAGTGAAAAAGGCGTTAATACATATTCAAAAAAAGATGGAAGAAGAATAGTTAATGAAGAAAAGAATTAATGACAAAGTAGTTTTACGAACATTAGAAAACGCCACATTTGAAAAAGCTTGCACTGAAGAAGATTTTACTAATAAAGAGTTTAGCGAAAATCCTAAAAACAAAATATACTTGGACTTCGTTCTTTTTGATTCATGTCGCTTTGTAAATATTGATTTTTCCTTGTTACACATTGAAAAATTATCATTTATAAATTGTGAATTTAAATCTTGTATTTTTAGAAATGGAACAACTAGTAAAGCTTCCTTTTATACATGTGATTTTCTTAATTCAAAGATAGAAAACTTGATACTGTCTTCTTGTCAAATGGAAAAGATTAGATTTATTAATTTATCTAGTAAATATTTCTCTTTAACCTCTTGTTATTTGAAAGATATTGTTTTTATAGATAGTCTACTAAAAGAAGTAACTTTTCAAGATAATAAAAGCGAAAATATAAGCTTTTCATCTTGCCAATTATACGAAAATGAATTCTTTCATACATCATTTTTAGGCACAGATTTTTCTTCTTCGCTAATTGAAGGAATAAGAATTGATTTAGATTCAATAAGGGGTGCAACTTTTTCGCGTGAACAAGGTCTAGAATTAGTCAAAATGTTGGGTGTTAACATTAAATAGGAGGAATTATGGCTTACAATATAAAAGAGATTACAAGAGAAAAAATAAATGAATTATTAATAAAAGGATATTTAACATTTGAAGTTGTTTATCAAATAAACGATGAAGTGAAAGAAAAAAGAGATATCATGTGTAAAGAAGATGATAT
>JALFBO010000056.1 GCA_022772105.1 Erysipelotrichaceae bacterium
TGTTTCAATTTGATCAGTTAAATTGTTATCTTGAATATATGTATTTGATTCATTTACAGTTTCCATTGAACCTGTACGAATAGCTAAATATGTGGTATCAAAAAAATACAAATTTTGATTATTTAATTTGAAAGTTAATGCAAAACTAAATGTAACAATTAAAACACCAAAGATAACAAAAGAAAATATATACATTAATATTTCAAATACTCTATCACTAACCTTTTTCTCTAAAAGGATACTCTTTATATTTGCTTTATCAATTTTTTCACCCTTTTTCGCGGCTTTTTCTTCTAAAGAAGAAATCTTTTTATCAATATCTAATTTTAAGTTTTCATCTTCATTTCCACATGAAATATGTTTGCTTTTTTTTATAGAATACAAGATAAAGATTATAATAAAAACAATAGCTAGTCCAATGATGACTATTATAGATAGATATAGGGCTAAAGAATTTTGCTTTTCTTGTCCGTTCATACTTTTACCTCATATACATTATACACAAAATAACTTTTATACTCAAAACGAATACAAAGGTTATTTTATTTATACATTGTTAGTTGAAAAACTAAATGCAACAATTTGATCTGAACTTTAACTTTTACTTTTTCCAAAGCTAAAATATGTATGCGCAAAAATTGCTATAATTTTTTAACTATTTGTGTATAATTGTACGCACACAAAAAAACGTATTATCAAATTCCTCTATTAATTATTTACCAAATCAAAAATTTTATAATTTTAAATATTTTTGTTGACTTATTACTAGTCACCTTGTATCATATCTATGCAAATAAATTTGTGGAAAGAAGAAGCGCTCAACTTCTCACCAGATTTGATTAATCGAATTGGTAAGCTGTCACATATATACTATGTAACTTCAATGGGCGCAGGATTCTGTGCCCATTTTATTTTATCAAGGAGGATTCTATTATTAATAACGAAAGACCAAATTCTAGAAATGAAGATCTAGTAAATGAAAAGATTCGTTTTGCTCAAGTTCTTGTAATTGGACCTGATGGAAAATCACTAGGTGTTATGTCACCTCTAAGAGGAAGACAAGTCGCGGAAACATATAATCTTGATTTAGTATGTTTAAATCCTGACGCTAAGACACCTGTATGTAAGATTTTAAATTATGGTAAATACAGATTTGAGTCTCAAAAGAAAGCTAAAGAAATGAAAAGAAACCAACGTGCTAAAGAGATTTCAATTCATGAAATTCAATTAACACCTGTTATTGGTCAACATGATTTAGATACTAAAATCAAACAATCTTTAAAATTCTTAAATGCTGGAGATAAAATCAAAGTTACACTTCGTTTCAGAGGAAGACAACTTTCACACGTTGAAGTAGGTGAAGAAGTTATTAAACGTTTCATTGAAGGCGTTAGTGAAGTCGCTAATGTTGAAAAAGAAGCGAAGTTAGATGGAAAAATCCTAACATGCATTTTAGCATCAAAAATTAAAAAATAGGAGGACAAAATCATGCCAAAAATGAAATCAAAACGTGCTTTATTAAAAAGAATGAAAGTAACAGGCTCAGGTAAAGTAAAAATCTTTCACTCACACGTATCACACTTAAGCCACAACAAATCAACAAAACAAAAGAGACATTTAAGAATGCCAAATACTCTCGCTAAGTCAGACTACAAGAGAGTAAATCAATTAATTCAAAAGTAGGAGGTATAGAAAATGAGAGTTAAAGGTGGAACAACAACACGCGCAAGAAGAAAAAAAGTTTTAAAAAGAGCTAAAGGTTACTTCGGTTCAAAACACTTATTATTCAAAACAGCTAATGAACAAGTATTACACTCATTACACTATGCTTACGTTTCACGTAGAAAAGTTAAGAGTGATTACAGAAAATTATGGATCGTAAGAATCAATGCAGCTGCAAGAAATTACGATATGAGCTACTCAACATTAATGCATGGCTTAAAAGTTGCTGGTATCAATGTTAACAGAAAAATGCTTTCTGAAATGGCTATCACAGACGAAAAAGGTTTCGAACAATTAGTCAATTTAGCAAAAAAAGCATTAGCAAAATAAGTTAAAAATTAGACTTGGTGAACAATAGTCACCAAGTTTTTATTTTACTTTTTTACAGCTTTATATATAGATAGAATCTTCTCAAATAAAGTATCATCTCTTTCCATATAGATGATGGAGGTCTTCCCTTCTTCAATAAGCAAAAAAGCTTCGGGAACCATATTAACTCCAATTAAAGATGCTCCAAGATTAGGACTTAAATCTGAAGCATACTCTTCTTTTAACTTTTTGCTAATTTTTTCTTCTTTTTGACCCACTTTTCCACTTCCACTTCCAAGTCCAAAACTCACTTTAGAAATCGGAATTATGGCTTTAGAAGGTGAAATAATAAGCGGTTTTCCAATGATTTTACTTGTATCAATAAGAGTTGATACTAGTCCTACCGAATCGCGTAAATAATCAGATATTTTGCTTTTTTCCATGAAAATATTTTCTCCTTATACTAAGATAATTTAATAGAATTATTCCAACATTAAAATGTAAAACTAAACGGATTTTCTCTTCTTTATCTTGTTTTATATTAATTTTTATCTTTGGTGTTATTTGATCAACCACATTTATAAAAGTAGACAAATAGACATTCAGTAAATAATCATCAACAAGCACTTTTCTTTTTAAGATAATCTCATCGATATGAACATAGTTTAATAAATACCCATAATCGATTGATTTAGAGATTTCATCTTTATTTTTGGGAATTAATTTTTTAAAGAATTCAATCATTTTATCACCCTTTTTATTAATGATTTTAAGTGAATAGATGGTGATGCTAAAAGAAGAGGAGGACAAAGTAAATCCCATATATAGAGGAAATACAAATAAAAAATAAAGAATAATACAAACAAAATAAAGAATATAAAATATCGTTCTTATCATCAAAAAAAGGGACAAGTGTCCCTTATTTTTACTTCTTGGAAGTGCCTTTTCTTCTAGATTTAGAACTAGAAGGAGCAACTTCAGAAGTATATTCTTCTTTATTATTCATAGTTTTATTCTTCTTAGTAGAAGTTGATTTATTTTGTTTTTTATTCACTATTCTTCACCTCAAGAATAGTGTACCCACTTTATAAATTACTATAATAAATCTTGCATAGTTTCTTCATTTGAAGAATAATCTTCATCGATGATTAGAGTTTCTATTCCTTTGACACATTCATAGACTAAGTCTTGCCAAGGGAATGAACTTTCAATCTTTTCAATTATATCATCTTTAGGCGCGGTAGTTGGATTCTTTGGATCAAATATGGTACAGCAATCTTCAAATGGACGAATGGAAATATCATAAGTTCCAATATCTTTACTAATTTTAATGATGTCAACTTTATCAAAGATAGCAAGAGGTCGTATAACTGGCATTTTGACAACATTTTCTATCGCAGAAATACTCTTTAACGTTTGCGAAGCTACTTGTCCAATCGATTCACCATTTGCTATAACTAAACAATTATGACGATGAGCCACAATCTCAGCGATACGATACATCATTCTACGCATAATAGTAATTGCATACGCTTCTTTAGCATACTTATAAATTTCTACTTGTAATTTAGTAAAAGGAACAACGTATAGACGCATTTGTCCTTGATAAGAGGCTAAAACTTTTAAAAGATCGGTGATTTTTGTAATAACGGCTTGTGAAGTATAAGGAGGAGAAGCAAAATGGATACATTCCATCTTAATTCCTCTTTTCATCATCAAATAGCATCCAACTGGAGAATCGATACCGCCTGACATCATCATTAATCCTTTTCCAGCAATTCCAAGAGGATATCCCCCAGCCCCTTGTTCTTCATTAATATAAATATAAGTGGCATCACTTCTTACTGTAATATTGATTAATAAATCAGGATTATGTACATCTACTTTATAAGAGGTATTTTTTAATATTTCTGTTGCCACACCTCTATTTATATCATCACTTACAAAAGGAAAATTTTTATCAGCACGTTTTGATTTTATTTTAAAAGTATTCTTATTTTCTTCTTTAGCTAGTTCTAAACATGCCTCTTTGATTCGATCTATATCCGACTCAACTTTATAGACAAGAGAAAAGGAAGATGCTCCAGAAACACCTTTTAATATTTCTTTAATTGGTTCATATGGTTCATCATTTAATGTGATATAAATATGATCCCTACTGATTCTATATTCTAATTTTTCATATTTTTTTAATGCTCTTTTAATATTATTTCCCAGCATTTTAATAAAATCACCAATATTTTTTCCTTTTGTAGATAACTCTCCGTAACGGACCATAATCATTTCTTGCTTCATCTTTTTTCTCCTTTAAAAAAGCAAGTGCGAGACTTGCTTTATTGATTTTCTTTGTTATTTAATAATTGATTTTTCCCATGAAGAAGGAGCTTCAAAACCAAATAATTTTGCTACTGTTGGAGCAACATTTGCTAAGCCAAATTCACCCTCATTAATCTCATATGTATTATCGTCATCAACAATGATAAATGGAACTGGATTTAATGAGTGAGCAGTTCTAACTTGAAGTTCTCCTTTTTTATTCTTTTCAAGCATTTCATCAGCATTGCCGTGGTCTGCAGTTACAAGCATAATATATCCTTGCTCTTTACAAACTTTATAAAGTCTTGCTAAAGCTAAATCAAGAGCTTCCATAGAACAAATTGTTGCATCTAAATTACCGGTATGACCAACCATATCACCATTTGGGAAGTTAACTCTTAAGAAAGAATATTTCTTAGATTTTAAAGCTTCAATTAAAGTATCGGTAATTTGAGCACTTTTCATCCAAGGTCTTTGATCAAAGGAAACAACATCAGAAGGAATTTCTACCCATGTTTCTAATTCTTCAGAGAATTTTTCACTTCTATTTCCATTCCAGAAATATGTAACGTGACCATATTTTTGTGTTTCAGAAATAGCATATTCATTGACATTATTAGCCACCATTAATTCTGTTAATGTATTTTTGATTTCTGGTGGATTTACTAAGAAGCGTGCTGGTAATTTTAAATCACCATCATATTGTAATAAACCAGCATAAACTACATTTGGATAAACAACTCGATCAAATTTATCGAAGTCTTTCATATCAAATGCCATAGAAATCTCAATGGCTCTATCACCACGGAAGTTAAATAAAACAACAGAGTCATTATCTACGATTTTTCCTACTGGTTTTCCATCTTTTCCAATGACGAATGCAGGTAAATCTTGGTCGATTACACCTAATTCTTTACGATATGTTTCAATAGCTTCACTACTAGAAGCAAACATTCTTGCGTCACCAAGAACATGAGTATGCCATCCTTCTTCAACCATCTTCCAGTTAGCTTGGTAACGGTCCATAGTGATCTTCATACGACCTCCACCAGAAGCAATTGCAATATCAAAGTTATCATCTTTAACTTCTTTAATTAAATTTTCTAATTGTTCAACATATATTAAAGCAGATGTAGCGGGAACATCACGACCATCAAGAAGAATATGAACGCGACACTTCTTCACTCCTTCTTTTTTTGCCTCTTTAATCATAGCGATTAAATGAGAGATATTAGAATGGACATTACCGTCTGATAATAAGCCTAAGAAATGTAATGTTGAATTCTTTTCTTTAGCGTTTGACACAACTTCTTTCCAAGCTTGTGATTCATACATTTTGCCAGAAAGAATTGATTCATTAACAAGTTTTGCACCTTGTGAATAAATTTGTCCACAACCTAAAGCATTGTGACCAACTTCGGAATTTCCCATATCGTCATCAGTTGGAAGACCAACTGCAGGTCCATGTGCCTTTAATCTAGTATTTGGATAATTTTTTAGTAAGTAATCAAGTGTTGGAGTATTAGCTAAACTAACTGCATCTCCTAGGCCAGTTTTAGAAAAACCGACACCATCCATAACAACAAGTAATACTGGTTTTTTCATTTTTTTCTACTCTCCTTTGATATTAAATATCATAAATAAAATTGTTTTATCAACCAAAAATGATTATAACAAAAGTGTTTTTTTACTTCAATAAATAGAGTAACACACATCTATGTTTATTGTTCTTTTTCTTCTTTATCTTCAACTTTAGAAGCAAAATAGGTGATAACACTTTTACGAGTGATAATTCCAATGAACATATTGCGATCATCAACAACTGGAACAAAGTTTTGTTCTGTTGCAATATGAATCAAATCTTCCATATTTTGCATGACGTTAATTGAACTATATGAACGATAACGTTCTATATCAGTAATCTTGATATCGTCTGTAGCATTTAAATCTAGATTTTGATGTTCTTTTAAAAACCAAAGAATATCGCCTTCTGATAATGTACCTACATATTCTCCGCTTCGAGTAACAATGGGAATAACTGAATAACGATGTGCATGCATTTTTTCAAGAGCTTGACGAAGTGTATAATCTTGTTTAACACATACGACGTTAATCTTAGGTATTAAGAAAAATAATATATTCATTTAAAACAACCTACCCTTCATCAACCATTATAACACGTTTCAATTGTTTTATCTTCTTTGTGTTCTTATTTATATAAGAAAATTTTCTCGCTTTAAAGATAAATTTATTTCCTCCAGGAATTCGCGTATAAATAAGTTCATAACGTCCCCTGTTTCTTACTAAATATTTTTGTAACACTCTAGCGTTATTTCGATTAGATGCAAGTATGGAAGGACAAGCAAAAGAAGAATAAAAGTTAAGTAGTTTTCCGATCTTTTTTACAAGTAAATAACGCGGATTATCAATCTCGGACAATAATTCCACTA
>JALFBO010000076.1 GCA_022772105.1 Erysipelotrichaceae bacterium
CGTGGTATTGATTATAGTTCTGTCTTTATACTCATACTTTAAAGGCATAGTAATATCAACGTATTCATCCTCGAAAGTTTCTATACCTTTAACCTCCCATGATTTTTCTATAAGGTTTGTATACTTACATATCCATCCCCACATTGTAGATTTTGCTACACCATATTCCTTACAGATATCTTTTTTCTGTTTTCCTTGTAAATATTGCTTTACAAGATCAATTTTAAATTCTTCTAAATATTTATTATCTTTCATAATCGAACCTCCTAACTATATTATTTGAGGTTCGAACAGTTTTGTCGATTCTGGAGATTTTTGACGCTTACACTATAAATTCCGGGACTTCAACCCCCATATCAGGGCATAAAAAAAGGCTTGATACCTTCATTGTATCAAACCTATGCTTTCAATATGGTGACCTATACGGGATTCGAACCCATGAATGTATGCGTGAAAGGCATATGAGTTAAGCCACTTCTCCAATAGGCCAAGATATAAATGGCGCCTATCGAGGGACTCGAACCCACGACCGATCGGTTAACAGCCGATTGCTCTACCGACTGAGCTAGATAGGCATCATTTTTTGCTTGTTTCCCCAAGCAATATTGAGTTTATCATAGAGAATATATCATTGCAAGCATTTTTTTATTTTTTTACATTTTTATTTTTATATCAATTATTCGTCTTATATAAAAAAAGAAACCTATATTTGGTTCCCTTTTTCTTACTCACTCTTATTTTGTTTTTTTAACAATTGTATCAACAACATCTGATACTAATTTAAGAGATAGCATTTCTTCGTTTTCAAATTCGATTTCAAATTGTTCTTCCATTTCCATCAATAGATCAACAACATCCAACGAATCTAAACCTAATTCTTTTAAATTACTATCTAATGTTACTTCTTTATTTTTAGATGCTTTGCATAATCTTTCAATTACAATCTCAGCGATTTTTGTTTTTTCCATAAATTTCTCCTTAAGTATCTATTTAATTTAATTAGATATAAAATTATTATATATTAGATATTTTCTTCTTTCAATAATTTAAACATTCTTGTTGCCTTAATAGCGTTCTTCCATCTAGAATATTTGAACTTTCTTGTTCTTGCATCCATCATTGGAGTATAACTATCCTGATATTTATGAATACTTCTTATTTCATCAATATCCTTATAAAATTTTATTGCTAAAGCCGCTAAATAGAAAGCTCCTAGGGCTGTTGTTTCGAGTACTACTGGGCGATTAAGTTTAACATTTAATATATCCGCTTGGAATTGCATTAAATAATGATTTTGAGTAGCACCACCATCAACTTTTAAAGTTTTAAAATTTGTCTTTGCTTCCTTTTTCATCACTTCAATAACATCTTTTGATTGATATGCAATACTTTCAAGAGTAGCTTTAACAATATTCTTGTAAGTTGTTCCTCTTGTTAATCCAAACATCGCGCCTCGTGCATTATCATCCCAATAAGGAGTTCCAAGTCCTACGAAAGCTGGAACTACAATAATATCCTCATCATTATCAACTTCATTTGCAATTTGTTCTGAATCTGATGCTTTTTCCACTAGCTTAAGTTGATCTCTTAGCCATTGAATCGAAGCTCCTCCAATAAATACCGAACCTTCTAAAGCATATTCAACATTACCATCAATTCCCCAGGCAATTGTCGTTAACAAACCATTCTTTGATTTGATAGGAGTTTCTTTAGTATTCATTAACATAAAACAACCCGTTCCGTAGGTATTCTTAATATCACCTTTATTAAAACAGTTTTGTCCAAATAAAGAGGCTTGTTGGTCACCTGCACATGAAGCAATAGGAATAGGATGGGCATGAGAAATAATTTGTGAATAGCCATAAATATAAGAAGAATCTTTTACAGAAGCTAACATACACATTGGAATATTAAATAACTTACACAATTCTTCATCCCATTTCTTCTCATAAATATTATAGAGTAAGGTTCTTGAAGCATTGGAGTAATCTGTAGCAAACACTTCGCCTTTAGTTAACTTATAAATAAGCCATGTATCTACTGTACCACAAAGAAGTTCTCCTCTTTCCGCTCTTTCTTGACCATGAGGAATATGATCTAAAATGAATCTAATCTTTGATGCAGAAAAATAAGGATTAATCCTTAATCCTGTTTTATTTTTAATTAGTTCTTCATATTCACTTAGTGAATCACAAATTTCTTGTGTTTGTTTTGATTGCCAAACAATCGCATTGTATACTGGCACTCCTGTTTCTTTATCCCAAACGATGGTTGTTTCTCTTTGATTGGTAATTCCAATTGCCTTTATTTGTGTTAGTTCAACGTTGGATTTAATTTTTAATTCATTAATTACATCTCCTACACTTACCCATATTTCTAAAGCATCTTGTTCAACCCAAGAAGGCTTAGGAAAGAAATTAGTAACCTCTCTTTGCGC
>JALFBO010000102.1 GCA_022772105.1 Erysipelotrichaceae bacterium
ACGATTCATACACCATATCGCATTAATTTAATACCAGATGCACCACTTATTAAGAAAATGTGTGATGAAGAAAGCCTACCTTTTACTATCTCTGGTGCTGGTTCAACTTTATTAATCATCAGTAAAGATGATGATATAATCAAAAAATTAATTAAACAAAAATATAAGGTCCAATATGATTTCCTTTCCTTAAGAATTAATGAAAATGGACCTATAATCAAGGAGGAATAAATATGAATGAAGAATTTATTTTAGTTCATAAGAAAATACTACCAGATTATTTTGAAAAAGTAATAAAAGCACGTCAAAAGATTGAAGGTGAAGATCGTTCTATCACCGAAGTATGTAAAGAGTTAGAAATCTCTAGATCAACTTATTATAAATATAAGGATTATATTGCTTATCCTCCTAAAAACATTACAAAAAGAGCGATATTTGCTTTTAAAGTAGAAGATACTCCTGGCGTATTAAGTTCCATTCTTTCTTACATTGGAAAATGTAAAGGAAATATTTTAACCATTAATCAAGATATGCCAATTCATGATTTAGCTTATATTACATTAATGGTCAACATTGAAAAGATTGAAATAAGATTAGATACATTATTATTTAATCTAAGAAACATTGAAAATGTTAGATCTGTAGAGGTATTAGGATATGAATAAAAATGGATATAATCTGGCTTTATGCGGATATGGAGCAATCGGTAAAGGAGTTGTAAAAATTGTTAATAGTCTTCCTTCTTCTTTAAATATTAAAATGACAAAGGTATTAGATAAAGAAGAAAAAAGAGAAGAACTAGGAGAACTCTTTGTACCTTCCTATTTAGATATTACTTTAGATCCAACCATCGATGTGGTATTTGAGGCAATGGGCGGAGATGCTTTTGCTTATATTTGTATAAAATCCGCTTTAGAAAACGGAAAAAGTGTCATCACTTCTAATAAGGAAACAGTTTCTAAACATTTAGATGAATACTTATCTTTAGCTAAACAGAATAATTGTTATTTTCTATTTGAAGCATCCGTAGGTGGAGGTATTCCTCTTATCTATACTTTATTAGAGATTTGTGATTACGATCATATCAATCGTATTCAAGGAATATTAAACGGAACCACTAATTACATTTTAACAAGAGTAATCTATGATCATTTATCATTTGAAGATGCTTTAAAAGAAGCACAAAAGAAAGGTTATGCGGAAGCAAATCCAGACGCAGATATAAATGGTGCTGATTTAGCAAGAAAAGGGGCAATACTTGCTTCTTTAGCGTTCAATAAAATAATTGATGTCAATGAGGTTAAAACATATGGTCTTCAATATTTAAATCAAAAAGTCATTGATGAAATTCAAAAAATGAATAAAGTTCTCAAATATGTCGTGGACGCTAAAAGAGTTGGGGAAGATATCTCTTTATCTATTATGCCAACACTAATCAACGAAGAACATGCTTTTGAAAGTATTAAGTATGAAACAAACGGCGTGGTTTTATCATGTGAATTCAATGATGATGTGGTGTTAATTGGAAAAGGAGCAGGGCAACTTCCAACTGCATCATCAATGATTCAAGACCTTTTCCGTGTTATAAAAGGAAATGGAGAAATAGAAAGAAAAAATGTTTCTAAAGCTACTCTTCTTCCTCCTCCTGAAAATAATTATCTTGTATTAGATAAAAACGGAGATGTATTTATTAAGTATTTAAATTCTTTCGAATTAAATGATTATCCTTTCATAGCGCGCATTATTTAAGGAGGCTAAAAAATTATGATTAAAGTTTGTAAATTTGGAGGAACATCTCTTGCGGATTCTTCCCAATATAAAAAAGTAAAATCAATTATTGATAAAGACTCTTCTAGAAGAGTGATTGTGGTTTCCGCACCTGGAAAAAGAAATAAAAGTGATTATAAAATTACTGATTTATTATACTTAACTGAATCACATATCAAATATCATGTTGATTACAATACGATTTTTAATCAAATCAAGGACCGTTTTTATGAAATTAAGAATTCATTAAATTTAGATATTGATCTTGATAAAGAATTCGAAAAAATGAAAGTAAAGATGGACGATGGATCCATGAGTGAAGAGGAACTTGTTTCCCGTGGAGAATATCTAAGTGCTAAATGTATGGCATCTTATTTAGGATATACTTTTATCGACGCTAAAAATATCATTCATTTTATGTATGATGGAAGAGTGGACGAAGATAAAACCCAAGAAGCGATTGAAAACATGATTCGTACTTTTGATAAAGTTGTAGTCCCTGGATTTTATGGAATTTATCCTAATGGAGAAATATGTTTATTTTCCCGTGGAGGATCTGACGTAACTGGATCTTATGTAGCTAAAGGAGTTCACGCTGATTTATATGAAAACTGGACCGATGTTTCCGGTATCTTTATGACTGATCCTAAGATTATTCCAAATTGCCGAAAAATAAACGAGGTTACATATGCTGAATTAAGAGAATTATCTTATCTTGGTGCTTCTGTTTTACATGAAGAGACAATCCTTCCAATTCAAGAAGAAAACATACCTCTTGAAATAAAGAACACTAATTCTCCTGATGAACCAGGCACTTTCATTATGAAAGATTGTGTAGACAAAACTTATCTTTGTACAGGAATAACAGGTAAAAAGAACTTTGTTTCATTAACGTTTACCAAACGTCGTCTAGCTGATAAACTCAAAGTCATGTTATTTGTATTCAGGATTTTAGATAAATATAAAATCGATGTAGAACATGTTCCAACTTCAATCGATTCCTTCTCCATCGTAGTTAATAAAAACGATTTAGAAGGAAAGTTTTATGAAATGATCGCGGAAATTAAACAAAATCCTGATATTATCAATGTAAAAGTAGATGAGGATATCGCTTTAATTGGTGTAGTAGGTCGTAATATGGCTAATAAAGCGGGTACATCGGGAAGAATATTATCCGTGTTTGGCAAAGAAAAAATAAATATTAAATTGATTGATCAATCCACAGAGGAATTAAATATTATCATTGGTATTTCCAATCAAGATTTTAATAAATCAATTGAAGTATTATATAACAAATTCGCTTTTGAAAAAATCGATTAAGAAAAGCACGTCATGTGCTTTCCTATGATAAAACTAAGAGATAGCATAATACTTTTTAGTTTTATTTTATATAACAAATATGTTACAATGCATATGTATCAATGGTTAACCATTGAGGCGAAATCGACCTCGCAAAAATCTTTACAGCTAGACTGTTTTATAAGAACCATTGATACACCTATATTTAATACTAGCTAAGAGATTACAAACGGCCTCTTAGCTTTTATTTGTAAAAAAATAAAGAAATTAACAAACAAAAAGACGACTAGAAATTCTAATCGCCTCATTATTAACAATATCTTAATAAAAGTTTAATAGATTCAATCTTGACCGATAAAGCAAAGATTCTTGTCGCGGTTTCTAAATCTTGATAGCAAGGATAAGAAGGGGCGATTCTTATATCTGAATCGGAAGGATCTTTATGATATGGATAGGTTGATCCGGCAGGAGTCATAACAACTCCACATTTTTTACATCTTGATATGACGTGAGCTGCGCATCCATGAAGTGTATTAAACATGATGAAATATCCTCCTAAAGGTTTGCTCCACGTTCCAATATCTAGACCTGTTAGTTCTTCATCTAAAATACGTTCTACAAGTTCAAATTTAGGTCGTAATATATCTGCATGTTTCTTCATATGTGCTTTAATTCCATCAAGATCTTTAAAGAATCTAACATGTCTTAATTGATTAACTTTATCATGACCAATGGTTTGAATAGTCAATTGTTTTTTAATATCAGCAAGATTATTTAACGATGTAGCTAAGCAAGCTATACCAGAGCCTGGGAAAGAAATCTTCGATGTAGAAGAAAATTTATATACCATATCAGGGTTACCTGCTTTTCGACATTCATCAAGAATTTCTAAAATAACAGGTTGATTATCAGGATACAAATGATGTACTGAATAAGCATTATCCCAATAGATTCTAAAGTCTCTAGCCGCAGGGCGAAGAGCAGCAAAGCGTTTAACGACTTCATTAGAATAGACAATTCCGCTTGGATTTGAATATTTTGGAACGCACCATATACCTTTAATTGCTGGATCGGTGGAGACGAGTTTTTCCACTAGATCCATATCTGGTCCATTTTCATTTGTAGGGACATTAATCATTTCAATACCAAAATATTCAGTGATTGCAAAATGACGATCGTATCCTGGAACTGGGCACAAGAATTTTACTTTTTCTAATTTGCACCAAGGTGTAGAACCCATAACACCATGAGTCATACTACGAGCGACTGTTTCAAACATAACTGAAAGAGAGGAGTTACCATAAATGATAATATTTTCAGGAGGGCATTCAATAACCGAACTTAGTAATTCTTTACATTCTTCAATTCCTTCAAGAACTCCATAATTACGACAGTCTGTTCCATCTTCACAAGATAAATCTTCACTTGAAGATAAGACATCCATCATTCCCATAGATAAATTTAATTGTTCTGGGCATGGTTTTCCTCTAGCCATATTTAATTCTAAACCAAGTTCTTGATATTGTTTATATTGTGCACGTAATACTTCTAATTCTTTTTCTAATTCTTCTTTAGTAAATTCTTTATATGATTTCATATATTTTCCTCCCATCTCATCATTAAGGTTATTTTATAATTTATTTTAAAAATATTAAATATATTTTTATGAGTTTATATATGGTAAGGCTTACATGTATTTAGAAAAAAACAAAGAACCATATTTTGTTTATAAAAGACAAAATGAAATCATCACTTTGTCTTTAAAAATATATATTTATTTTTCATAATTTTTAGCAAGCCCACTTTGCGCGGTTTCTCGATAACCATTTAATAAATCTTTACCAGTTTGATACATGGTTTCCACGACTGTATCAAAAGATATTTTATTCATAGATGGATCGATAAATAATGCTAAAGAAGAAGCTTCTATAGAACGAAGAGCGTATACTGCGTTTCTTTCTATGCAAGGAATTTGTACATATCCTTCAATGGGATCACAAGTAAGTCCTAATAAATGTTCCATAGAGATTTCCGCTGCTCTTTCTATTTGATAAATTGAACCACCTCTTAAGAAAGTGACAAAAGCCGCTCCCATTGAAGAAGCCGTACCAATCTCGGCTTGACATCCACATTCCGCGCCAGAAATAGAGGCATTATGCTTAACAATAAGACCGATAATTCCTGCGACTTTTAACGCATTAATAATTTTGCGATGAGAGTATTTAGTATCAAAATATTTCACTAAAGCAGGAATAATTCCACACGCCCCACAAGTAGGAGCGGTTACAACTTCTCCCCCTGATGCATTTTCTTCACTTGCAGCAAAAGCATATGCACAAATTAATCTTTTTTCTCTAATTTGTTCATTTTCTCCTTCTTCAATGGAATAATATATTTCTTTTGCTTTTCGTTTAACTTTTAATTTTCCAGGAAGGTAACCATCTTTTTTTAATCCATCCTCTACATTGCTCATCATTTTCTGATACACAGTCTCTAAATAAGCGTCGATATCTTTATCATCATATTTATCTACATATTCATCTAAAGAAATACGATTGGTTTCGCAATACTTTTTTATATCACTAAAATGATTATGAGGATAGATATGTTTATATAATTCTTCCTTTTTCTCACCTTCAACTTCTATTAATCCTCCCCCAATTGAAATTATAGTTTCCTTAAAAATCTTTTCTCCTATGGTAATTTCAAATATCATAGTATTAGGATGAGAAGTCTTTGTTTCATAATCAAATTCAATTTTATGAGGAACATCTTTTAATGATAACTCAGCAATATAATCAGCAAGATGGCCTTTTCCAGTTAAGGCTAAAGAACCATAAAATGTCATTTTTATAAAATCAATATTTTGATATTTTTTTAGCACATATTTAATAGCGTTACTTGGTCCCATAGTATGGGATGAAGAAGGTCCATGACCTATCTTATAAAGAGATTTTAACGAGTACATACATATCCTCCCTTTATTTCTTTAAAATCAAAGAAAAATTATATATAATTATATTAACATAAATTAATACGTTTCGTAGTAATTTTTAAGGAGTAATATGTTAGAAGTCAGCGAGATTTACAAAAAATATGCACAAGAAATAGAAATAACTAAAAGAAGAATTATTGATCACATATCAATATTATCTATTCCTGAAATTGAAGATTTACGTTTTTCTTTAGAGCCACGCAACAACTCAGAAAAAGCCGCGAAAGAAGATTATATGTCATTTTGTGGACAACGTTTACTTGAAGGTTACTCACACAAAGAAGCGCAAGCAATGGGAACAATCTGTGTAAATAGATCGATTGTATTAGTTAAAGAAGCGTATGCTAAAAAAATTAAAAAATATCATAAAATGCAAGAAAAACTCGCTAAAAAGGCAAAAAAATAAAGTGTATTAATGGGAATTGCTGTAAGCGAGGATAAAGTAAAGCCTCGTCAAAAGTCAACAGCTCAAGAGTGAGATTATGCTTATTTACTCTTGCCATCACTAATTTCTTAATAGATATCTTAATTAAAAAATCCAATCAATAGATTATTAACACTACTGATTGGATTTATTTTATTTTGTATTTTTTCTAGATATGCATTATCTTCAATATTTTATTAATTCTTAAAACTATGTATTGGAGGAGGTATTCTGCCTTTACGAGTTACAAAATCTTCGCAACTATATTCATTAACCTTCATTACTGGGCCTCTTCCAAGTAAGCCTCCAAAATTAGCTTCTTCACCTACATCTTTACCATAGCAAGGAATCACTCTAACCGCGGTTGTCTTATTATTAATCATACCTAAAGCCATTTCATCTGCAATTAAACCAGAGAGAGTAGAAGAAGAAGTTTTTCCAGGAACTACAACCATATCAAGACCCACTGAACAAACACAAGTCATCGCTTCTAATTTTTCTAGAGTTAGCGCTCCTTTTTCTACAGCTTCAATCATGGCATGATCTTCCGAAACTGGAATAAATGCACCTGAAAGTCCTCCCACAGAAGAAGAAGCCATAATTCCACCTTTCTTAACTTGATCATTAAGTAACGCTAAGGCACACGTTGTTCCAGGAGCCCCCGCTACTTCTAGTCCCATAGATTGAAATATTTCTCCAATAGAATCACCAATTGCAGGGGTTGGAGCTAAACTTAAATCAATGATTCCAAATGGAATATTAAGCCTTTTAGACGCTTCTTTTGCCACAAGTTGACCAACACGAGTAATTTTAAAAGCCGTCTTCTTAACTGTTTCACATAAGGTTTCAAAATCTTCACCTTTTACTAAATCTATGGCTCTTTTAACTACACCAGGTCCTGATACACCAACATTGATACAACAATCACCTTCCGTTACCCCATGGAATGCACCCGCCATGAAAGGATTATCATCTGGAGCATTACAGAATACGACAAGTTTTGCGCACCCTAAGGAATCTTGTTCTTTAGTATTATAAGCTAAATCTTTAATGACATTACCAAGTAAATTAACTGCATCCATATTGATGCCGCATCTTGTTGAAGCAACATTAACTGAAGAACATACTCTTTCAGTGACACTTAGAGCAAAAGGAATTGATTTAATTAGTAATTCTTCATTTTTCGTCATTGCTTTAGATACTAAAGCACCAAAGCCACCTATAAAATTAACATTCACTTTTTTTGCGGCTTCATCTAAAGTTTTGGCAATTTCTACATAATCATCTACACATTTACAAGTAGAAGCACAAATTAAAGAAATAGGAGTAACTTCAATTCTTTTATTAACAATTGGCACTCCAAATTCCCTTTCAATATCATTACCAACTTTTACTAAATCTGCCGCTAAAGTGGTAATTTTTGTATAGATTTTTTCTTTCATTTTATTTAAGTCAGTATCCATACAATCAAGAAGAGATATACCAAGAGTAATTGTTCTTACATCTAGATTCATCTCTTTAATCATCTTATTTGTTTCAATAACTTCTTTTATATCAATCATATGTTCACCTAAATTCTATGCATTAAATCGAATATTTCTTCTTTTTGCATTTGGACTACTACCCCTAAGGATTCACCAAGTTTTTGTCCTTCTTCACATAATTCCTTAAAAGATTTTGTTGATAAAGATAAATCCACTACCATCATCATATTAAAGAATCCATTAACGATCGTTTGAGAAATATCACAAACGTTAACAGACGAATCAGCAAGAAAAGAACAAATAGAGGCAATAATACCAACTTTATCTTTTCCAACTACTGTAACAATTGTCTTTTTCATAATCCCTAACCCCTTTTTTTATAATAATAGCATAATGTATTTATTTTTTATAAAAAATATTAGCAAAAAACCGCATACATAATAAATTTCTTCACAAAAAATAAAGGAGTAATTGTATTTGAACAATTCACCCCATTAATATTTTCTTAATTTAAACTTTTGATTTAATCTTTCTTCTACCACGCCTGTAGTTAAGTCTGAAGTAAACAAGATTTCTATTTGACTTATTCTTCTTTTTTCTACCACATTTTTTTCTTTAAAAGCTAGTCTTAAATCAATCTTATTATCATCAACATACACTATTAGAAAGTCTTTCGTGGAAATCTTTACTTCACTTATTTCTTTATCATAAATCGAAGTAATCAATCGATAATAATGCTCTACTAATTGATCTAAATTATTTAAAGGCTCTTCTCCTTCATTTTCTTCTTTTTGAGCTTGCTCAATAGCTTCTTCCATAATTTGTCCAGAAGAAATACGATAAGTAATAATTACCATTTTCGTAGATAAAACAAATAGTCCCACGAATAAGCAACATAATGATATAAGCTTAAAAGTCGCGGTATCAATAATACTAGCCTTATGGACAAAAGAGAAAGCAATATAAATTAAAGTGCACGTAAGTATTAAGAAAAATACTACTTTACCACTTAATACTTTATTAAGTTTCTTCATATCAATCACCTTCTTTAAAGATAACTATATATTTATTCACCAATTTTATCAAATTTTTTCGATGTTAATTGAATATTTAAATTACCATTTCTTTCTCTAAGGGCATCGATAAATTCTTTTTGAGATGCATCCTTTTTAAAAATGATTTCATAATTCAAAGTAAACATTGTACCTAAATCAGAAGTTCTTATCTTACCAAGATTTGCTACTTCTAAATATTTTTCAAAAATATCATCAAACACATGTTCATAATTTAAATCTTCTGGAATAGTTACTTTTAATTTAAATTGTCGAGGCGAAATAAATGGATAATTTATTAATCGTAATATAATTAAAACTAAGATTAATACTACTTCAACTATACAAGCAAATGCTACATATCCATACCCACATGCTAGACCTATAAATGTAACAAAGAAAATATAGGTGATTTCTTCTGTTGTTCTTTGATGGGAACGAAATCTTGTCATAGTAATAACTGACATTAAAGCAATTCCTGCACGGAGAATTCGAGCTTCCGTAACAGATGAGGTTGTTCCAATTTGATTAACAATTGAATCTGATAAATATAATCCTAAAATAGCTAAAGCTGCGCTAACAAAAGGAAACACAATGAAAGTAATTGGAATATCTTTTGTTATTCCATCATTCTTTTTAATTTTTACAAATGTTAGGGAAAAGATAAATCCTAACACTAATGAAGCTAATAACGAAAAGATAATAGCCCATAAATCTTGTAGTACGTTAAATAGTGAATTAAGCATTTTGTTTCTCCTTCTTTTTGTTTATATAATACATCTTATATTCAGTTCCATATTTGGAAAATGAATGTGGATATATTTTTAATTCTGATAATTTATTTACTAACCATAATGGATAATTTCTAACGCTTTTAATTTCTAAAATATATAATCCTTCATCCAATATGTTTACTTCATAATCATCTTGATCAAAGACAACATTATTTCTTTTAGTGTGAATTTGATTATCAAAAGTGATTCTAAACTCACTGTCTTCTTTATCAAATAAAGCAAGTCGTTCATAAGAAATATATACTTTTGGAACAACTGGATATAAGTTTAATAAATATTGAATTTCTTTAATCACTTGCTTATCGATAAACTTTTCTCTTACAGGTGGTTTACCATTTAAGACAAAATCATCAAGTTCATCAAGAGATAAAGTAATTCTTCTTTTTCCTACCACTCCATCTGCTTTCTTTTTAATTTCCAAAAAACAATTCTGAGTTCCCACATATTTTCTTGCTCTTAATTTTTCTTTATATACTGGCTTTTGAATAGATTTAGAAATCAAGACATTATCAGGTGTATCATAATAAATATTTTGTATTTTATATGTTTTCTCTCCCACACAATATTTATCATATTCCATATAGAGAAGTAATTCCTTAAGTAATTCATCTCTTTGGCTTTTTGTAACTATATATTTCTTTTCTACACGCTTAAATGAAAACTTTGCCATATACTCCTAGTACTATATAATCACCCTATATATAGCATTCTCTCCTTTCATTGTTTGAGTTTGTTTATGTGGGTGATATTGAATGATACCAAATCGATTTGGTATCATTCAATTGAAGAAGTTGCAGACCATAACATTATACCAACA